>JAXJUJ010000119.1:0-9537 GCA_036309125.1 Acutalibacteraceae bacterium
AGCCGATACCGCTCATACGGTTAATGCTGAAGCCTTCAATCGTTGACTGACAATAGTTATATCCCGTACCGTTGTCTCCTCCTGTAACAGTGTCAGCACAAAGCTGTACACAGCCTCCGGGAAGACAAGCACCCGGGTGAGTTTTACCGCCACCGTGGGAATAATCAGAGTCTTCGTCACCAACATTTCCTATAGTCGGATCAACATATTTTACGCAAGACATTTTTCACACTCCTTGTGATTTGGAATTATAACAACGCAGGCACCACAAACAATGTTACCTGCGGATAAATCAATACTTTCTGGAAAGCATTGTTTCTGCCTGCTGTCTTGTTATTTTACCAGAGTTGCAGTCTGCCATAATCTGCACGTCCTTATCGTTAAGCTTGTAGAACATCCAGACAAAAAGTGAGAGCAGATAACCTATTGCAGGTATCATAACGTATACAAACCATAAAACATTAAGTGCGTGAGGTGACTGCTGAACGTTCAGCTCCTGAAGCTGTTCGAAATTTTCGGCCTTTACAGCTATCCAACCCGTGTATTCAAGTCCCATCCACCAAAGGCTGACAGAACCCGATATTGCACCTGTGAGTTTGCACATAAATGTCTGAATCGCAAAGGTAATACCTTTAGCATCAATGCCTGTTTTGTACTTACCGTATTCGGCACAGTCGGGTGTGAACATAAACAGGACACAACCGAAAATAGACATCGGAATCGAACGGATAATCGAAAGTACGGCAAAAGCAATAATGCTCTGATACCCTATCGCCCACATTACAACGCTTGAAACGATAATGCCTGCAGTGCACCATTTAAAGAGTACCATTTTATCGATTTTTGTAAGAATTTTTGGTGTAACCATAGAGAGGACAACCGATGGTACGGCGCTGAATGCGCCGACAACGAGAGAAAATAAGCTGTCATTGAAAAGGTAGAATGACACCCACATATTGAGTGCATTTATGATATTAACACTCGAATAGAAGAAGAATCCCGTATAGAAAATGAGAAGATATTTATTTTTAAAGAGGTAAACAAACATCTTTGAAACGGAGAAATTTTCCTCTTCCTTAGGCGGAGTATAACGCTCCTTGAGTGTAAGGCAAGACGGAAGCATTGTGATAAAAGCTATTACTGAAACTGCGATTGCCGCTACAAGATATGTACTGCCGACCTTCTCACTGATAAGCACGGGAACGATGACAGAAGTGATTGTTCCGCCTGCACCGCCCCAGATGCTTTTATATGCCATCATAGAGTTTCTTTCGGAGATATTTTTAGTCATAGAAGTAATGATACCGTAAATCGGCACATCACAAAGAGTGTAAACTGTATCCCAGATAAGATAAGTTACGGCAAACCACACAAGCTTTGTAGTACTCGTCGAATTAAACGGTGCAGCAAACATCAACGCCGTAGTAACTACAATCAGCACAAGCGAAATCCGTAGCCACGGAAGATATTTTTTACCGCTTTTAAATTTAACTGCATCAAAAATAACACCGAAAATACAGTCATTCACAGCGTCCCAGATTTTAATTGCAAGCATAATTCCTGTCGCCTTTTTAAGATCAACGCCAATGAGCATAAAGTATGTAGTAAGATATGACGTGACAAGGGCATAAATCGCATTCTGACCGATGAAGAAAGCATAATAGCTCTTTCTCTCAAGGGAATTAGTTGACCAGCCTGACGGTGAACCACTTATTAATTTCTTAACTAAATCCACAATACCTCTCCTCTTTCAAAGCCTTATGGCTTGTATTAACTGATTGTATTATATCAACTAACGGATCATAAATCAATAACATAAGCAAAACAGCAATCAATAACATAAGCAAAACAGCTACCTGCAAAAACGCAAGTAGCTGTAGTTTTTTATTATTTCCAGCCTTCGATAAGCTCATTGAGGCACTCGTCATAGATTGAATAAAATTCATTGACAATTTTCTTGTCCTTCTCGTTACCTCTTACTCCCATAGCAAGGATACAGTCTTCCTTGTATGTAATAACTGAAAGAAGAACAAACGGCTTGTATTTAACTGCACCACTCATAAATCCGTAAATCGGTTCACGACCGCAGATCGTTGTACCGACAGGGTCGATAAATCCGATATTACTCATAGCAAGATGCGGGTTTGCATAACCGATCTTAACAGCAAGCTCGCCGATAGCGTGCGGCAGAGTATAGCCGAAGTTAAGAAGTGGAAGACCGTACAGACCCATAAACTTGTCCTGCTTGAATTTGTTTGTGCTTTCAGCGACAAGACTTAGTGTTTCAAAGATATCGTTACCGAGACGAGGAATATTAACCTGCATCCATGCCGTATGATTAGTAAGACCTACGCCTTTCATATCCTTGATATATCTTCGAAGGTCGATTGCTCCTGCGATAGTAAGACTGTCATTCTTGTCAAACTTTGCAAGACGGTACACAGCCTCGTAGTATGCAGTCATAAGAATATCATTGAGTGTAAAGCCATTCTTTTTACCAAGAGTTTTAATTGCCTTGAATGCATCTCTGTCAAGATTATGCTTTGCCATAAATGATTTATCATCAGGACGGCTTTCCGTAAGCGGGAATTTATGAGGATCCTTTACTGAAGGATTGCGGATAAGCTTACCTGCAGCCTTTCTGTCCTCTTCGGAAAGATCACGGTAGATCATCTTATGTGATCTTGAACCAACACGGATGTCATTGGGCATCTCGCCTGTTTCAACAAACTTATTGTAGTCCTGACACATTTTAACAACGAGATACTTTGTATCACCGCCGTCAAAGCACATATGGTTCGAAACAAAACAGAAAGCTGTTTTGCCTTCGTAATAGAAAAGACCTACACGGAACTGGATCTTGTCTGAAGGGTTGATTTCCTGCATAAGGAATTCTTCAATCACTGCTTCCTTTTCTGCTGCAGAGATATGCTTGATTGTAAATGCATCGTCAACATTATACGGATTAACTACCCAATAGGGACGGATAATGTTATGAACGAATGAAGAATGAAGAATCGGTGCTTTTTCAAAAAGATTTGAAACAAACTTTTTGATTATATCTGCATCGAGTTCAAAATCATAATGTAATTCAACGTGGATAACTCTGTCATTGTAGTTTCTGAAAAGATAATGAAGCTTATCCCACATTTCTGCCTGAAGTTTCTGTGCCATGGGGGTTATACCTCCTGAAATTTATTTTGCACATAGCAGTGTTATTGTAACATAAATCCGATCAGTATACAAGAAAAATTAATGCAATTCAAAAAGTTCTACAATCTGAATTATTCTGTCGGTTAACCAACATACTTGTAGCCCTGAGACTCAATAACTGATTTAATTTTTTCATCTGAAAGCTCTGCATTAAGTGTAAGAACTGCTGTGCCTTCAACATGGCTTGTTACTGCAGAATCTACCTCTGCCAGCTCTTCGAGTATTGTCTTTACTCTTGCCTCACAATGCGGACACATCATACCTTCAATTTTAACTGTCTTTTCCATAATCTTTTTCTCCTTTATCGGTTTTGTTTTTATTTTTCTGTCGTACTTCGTGCTGTGAACTTTAAAAAGATTCAGTCGCAAAGCATTCATCACGACGCAAAAGCTTGAAAGACTCATTGCTGCAGCTCCGAACATCGGATTCATTTGCCAATTGAGTAACGGAATCCATACACCTGCCGCAAGAGGTATACCAATGACGTTATAGAAAAACGCCCAGAAGAGATTTTCTTTGATGTTTTTTATCGTTGCCCGGCTGAGTCTGATTGCTGCCGGGACATCCGTCAGTCTGCTTTTTACAAGAACAATGTCTGCTGAATCAATGGCAACATCTGTTCCTGCACCAATCGCTATGCCTATATCGGCACGTGTCAATGCTGGTGAATCATTGATACCGTCTCCTACCATTGCAACTCTGCCAAGCTTCTGAAGCTTCCTTACTTCCTTTTCTTTTCCGTCAGGAAGCACACCTGCTACCACCTCATCAATACCGACCTGTTTTGCAATAGCTTTTGCGGTATTTTCGTTATCTCCCGTAAGCATTACGACCTTAATTCCCATATTCTGAAGCTCGCGTACTGCCTGCGGACTTTCTTCTTTGATCACATCTGCAACGGCAATAACACCTATAAGTCTGCTACTTTTCACAAACCACAGCGGTGTTTTACCTTCAAGCGACAAAGAATCAGCCTTCTGCTTCATGGAGTCGGAAATCGTACAAAGTTTTTCAACAAAGCGGAGATTACCTGCTGCAACGATTTCGTTGTTTATTTCCCCTTCGACACCACTCCCTGTACTTATTCTGAATGAATCAACATTCAAAATCGGTGTTTTAATTTCCTCCGCCTTCCGCACGATCGCCTGTGCAAGAGGATGTTCACTTTTCTTTTCAAGCGAATATGCAATTTTCAGAAGTTCATCCTCATCAGATCCGTTTTCGGGCAAAATGTCCGTAACCTCAGGCTGACCAATGGTAACCGTACCTGTTTTATCAAGCACTACGGTGTTTACCTTACCCGCATTTTCAAGAGAAGTTGCAGTTTTGAAAAGGATTCCGTTCTTTGCACCGACACCGTTTGAGACCATTATCGCAACAGGTGTCGCAAGGCCGAGTGCGCAAGGACAGCTTATCACGAGAACCGAAACCGCACGCGTAAGAGCAAACCCTGCACTCTCTCCTGCAATAAGCCACACAGCAAAAGTAACAGCTGCAATTGCAATAACAACGGGGACAAACACACCCGAAACCTTATCTGCAATTTTGGCTATCGGAGCTTTTGATGCTGCAGCATCACTTACCATACGGATAATTTTCGAAAGTGCCGTATCTTCACCGACTTGGGTTGCCTCACAAACAAGATAACCTGATTTATTAAAAGTTCCTGCTGAAACACTGGCGCCTTTAACCTTATCAACAGGTATACTCTCACCCGTAAGAGCTGACTCGTCTACAGCACTTTCCCCGTCAATTACAATACCGTCAACAGGCACTGCACTTCCCGGTTTAAGAGCAAATATGTCGCCCCTTTTTACCTGAGAGATTTCAACCCTTACTTCAGCTGTGTCTTTAATTAAAACAGCAGTCTGCGGTGCAAGATTCATAAGTGACCTGAGAGCGTCCGTCGTTCTGCCCTTCGAGCGTGACTCAAGCATTTTGCCGACGGTAATGAGCACAAGTATCATTGCCGCTGACTCAAAATAGAGATCGTGCAGAAGGCTGTGATCTGAAGAAGAATACATTTTAATCAGCACAAAAAAGCTGTAAACAAATGATGCACCTGAACCGAGCGAAACGAGCGTATCCATATTCGGTGCACGGTGAATTACACTTTTTGCACCCGAAATGAAGAATTTTCGGTTTATTATCATAACTGCAAGTGCGAGAATCATCTGAATCACACCGATAACAAAGTGGTTATTCTCAATCACGGAAGGCAACGGCAGTCCCATCATCGTGTGACCCATTGAAACATACATAAGCGGTATCAGCAAGACAAATGATACTATCAACCTTCTGATAATCCTTGACGTTTCCTTGTCTTTAAAATCACTTGTATTCTGATCATCTTTACTGATATCATTCTGAACTTCTGCATTATACCCGGCTTTTGTAACAGCCTGAATAATTGCCTGAGGTGACGCACTGCCCTCGACGGACATTGAATTTGTCAGAAGATTTACCGTACAGGATGTAACACCGTCTACACCGCTGACAGCTTTTTCAACTCTCGCACTGCAAGCGGCACAGGACATACCCTTAACATTGAATTTAAGCATAGCTCTCCCCTATTTCATCAGTTTCTGTAACGTTGCAACAAGCTCATCAACGGTTTCATCCTTACCGTTTCTGATGTCATCGGCAACACAGGTTTTGATATGATTTGAAAGAAGCTCTTTGTTGAACGCATTGAGCGCGGCATTGACTGCAGAAACCTGCACAAGAATATCTGTGCAGTAAGCATCCTTTTCAACCATACCTTTTATCCCTCGTATCTGACCTTCGATACGGTTAAGACGGTTGATGAGTGACTTATATTCCTCGGCACTTCTTTCTTTGGTTTTATGTGAACAGCAATCTGACATAATTATCACGTCCTTTATGCTTTCATTATATACCCCCTGAGGGTATAAAGTCAAGATAAAAAAGACCGCCCTGAGGCGGTCTTGAAATTATGCAAGCTTTGTGAACATTGTAAGGATTCTCTTAACGCAGAGTTCAAGGTCTGCACGTGTGATTCTTCCGTCCTCGATACCCTTTTTAAGGTCTTCGGGGTAACCGCAATGCATCTTCATATCGTTGCCTGCCTTGACTTCCTTGACAGGGTCATTCTTAACACCCCAGTCAGTTGTAACCATACCCTTGAATCTCCACTCATTACGGAGAATCTCGGTAAGAAGCTCATAGCTTTCAGATGTATGCTGACCGTTGATAAGGTTGTAAGAAGACATAATTGTGTAAGGATCAGCTTCTCTTACGCAGATTTCAAAGCCTTTGAGATAAATTTCACGTAAAGCTCTTTCTGAAACACGTGAGTCACAACCGAAACGGTTAGCTTCCTTATTGTTACAAGCGAAATGCTTGACTGAAACTGCAACCTTCTGCGACTGAATACCGCGTGTTGCTGCAGCTGCACACTTACCTGCAAGCAACGGATCTTCGGAATAATACTCAAAGTTTCTGCCGCAGAGAGGATCACGGTGGATATTCATTGCAGGTGTGAGCCAGATGCCAAGATTGTTTTCTCTTACTTCAGCACCGCCTGCTGCACCTACTTCATAAATGAGATCAGGATTCCAGCTGCAAGCAAGTAATGTTGCACACGGCCATGCTGTTGTCGGGATACCTGTTTCAACATCAAGGCGAAGACCTGCAGGACCATCAGCCGTTGCGACAGCAGGAACCGAAAGTCTCTTGAGTCCGCCGAAGCAGCCTGTATTTGCAACACCTGTCGGTGCCTGACCTCCTACAAAATCCATAAGCTCCTCGAGTGTAAACTGAGCTACAAATTCATCCATGGAGATTTCTTCGCCAACGAGGTCAAATTTAGTCTCTTTTTCAGGAGCAACGGCACCGGTCGGTTTATTTTCTCCGTAATAATACTCTTCCTCACCTGTCGGCAGCTCTTCATATGTGCCGTCAGCGAGCATTCTCTTCTTCAGTTTGAAAGGTTTGCACCAGCTGTCAAGCTGGTCTGTGATATAAGAATCTTCAACAACATAAATAAAATCAGCCTTATTTGCATCTCTGACGGATGTGCCGATGTAAAATTCATATTCACCCTCTTCAAGAACGTAAGCAGAAACGCCTACCTTGCCGAGGTCATCAAAGCTTGCCATGTCCTCAACGTCGAAAGAAAGCATAATCATTTCTGTTTCGCCCGGCTGAAGAAGCTTTGTCTTTCTGAATGCGGCAAGCTCCTTTGCAGGCTTGCCGAGAAGACCCTGAGGTGCACTGTAATAAAGCTGGATAACCTCTTTACCTGCAAAATTACCCTCATTTTTAACTTCTACAACAGCAATAATCTTATCATCATTTTCGCAAAGCATCGGATTTCCGATAACAAACTCTGAATATGAAAGACCGAAGCCGAAGGGATATCTTACACATTCGGGAGAGATTGTTTCAAAGTAACGGTAACCAACATAAATATCGTCAGTGTAATCAAGGTGATCAAAGCACTCCCAGAAATCATCCTTACAGGGGTAACAGTCATATGACTTTGCGATTGTATCAGCGAGCTTACCTGAGGGATTAACGTCACCGCAGATGATATCAGCTACTGCAAGACCGCCTTCCATACCACCCTGCCAGCCGAAGAGAACAGCCTGAACATCATCGTTTTCAGCAAAGTACTCGCAGTCGATAACTGCACCTGAGTTAATTACGATAACAACCTTTGAGAAAAGCTCAGCTGCTTTATCGATGAGGTCTTTTTCGATATCTGAAAGGTAGTAGTCACCCGGAATCGGTCTGCGGTCAACACCCTCTGCTGAGAAACGGCTGAGAGTGATGATAGCTGTATCTGCAAATTCTGCAGCAGAGCTGATAAGCTCATCCGGTACAGCAGGCTCTTTAACGTGCATACTTGCGAATGTATCGTAGGTCATATCGTCACGCTTTGTGCAGAATTCCATTGCATTAACGATGTCCCAGGTTGCATTGATCTGATCCTGAGTCGGGATATTAACGCTTTCTCTTTCAACATAATCTCTGTAGAAGTCAACAAGAGGCATATAGACAGAAACGTCTTTTGCACTGAAGCCGTCATAGATATTATGAATATAAGGGCAGTTAACATCACCGCTTCCGCCGCCGCCTTTAATGTATTCGATTGTAGCCTTGCCGAAAAGAGCAATTTTCTCACCCTTAGCAAGAGGCAATGCATTATCTTCGTTTTTAAGAAGCACCATACCCTCTGTTGCAGCACGTCTTGAAAGCTCTGTGTGCTTCTCAGAAGCTGTTACACATCTGCCGTCTTCGCCGAGAGGCTTACAGGGCTGATACCTGAATCTTGCATATTTTTCCATAATGAACCCGTCCTTATCCGAGAATTTAGATAACGTTACAATTATATACTCTAACCAAAGATACAGTCAAGCGATTAAAAGAATATTTGAAATAAAAATTTATTATTTGTTTTTTATGAAAATAATGGTATAATCGAATCAGAAAAGAGGGTGATTATATTGTTTACAAAAATAATAGCTATTCTCCTTGCAATTGTACAGTTTATAATTTTACCCGTTCCGGGTCTGTTCGGGAGGCATCAGATTGTGATTGATAAGACAAAAAAATATCAGACTTTTGAAGAATTCGGCACAAGCTCGTGCTGGTGGGCACAGACGATTGACGACGACAGTACGGCACGTGAAATCGCAAAAAAGCTTTACAGTGAAGACGAAGGTCTGGGGCTTAAAGTTTTCCGTTACAACGTCGGCGGAGGTGAAGCTGACAACCCTGACTGCCGTATCTGGGACAAATCAAGGCGGACAGAAAGCTTTTACGTCCTTGACGAAGAAACCGGAAAATATGTTTACGACTTTACAAGAGATGCAAACGCAAGACGTATTATGGACTATGCAGTTGAATACGGCGCTGAGAAAATCATTCTTTTCTGCAACAGTCCTCACTTTTCAATGACTAAAAGCGGTCACGCTTCGGGAGGACTCCAGGAATATTCATCTAACCTGCCGAAAGAAAATTATCAGGCATTTGTTGACTATCTTCTTACAATCGCCGATTGGTTTGTTGCCGAGGGTTATCCGATTTACGCTATCTCCCCTATCAACGAGCCGCAATGGTCATGGGGAAGTCCCGATTGGGTCGGTCAGGAAGGATGTCATTACGAGCCTGACGAGGCTATCGAGCTTCTTGAAATGTTTGCAACAGAAATGAAAAAGCGCAACTCCCCTTACAAGCTCAGTGGCCCTGAAAACGGACAGATGAACTGGGGTTACTACGCTTACGTCGAAAAGTTTTTCGAAAGTGAAATTCTCAACGAGTTCTGCGATACATACAGCGGACATTCATACTGGATGG
>JAXJUJ010000120.1:0-11377 GCA_036309125.1 Acutalibacteraceae bacterium
CACCTAAAACACAATAGATTGCGTACAGTCGGGTATTTCTTCTTTGAAGGCATACTATCGTATGGTAAAAAGAAAAATAGTCGAATGTGCGTGATATATTGTGTTTTAGGCATATATTTTAGTGGAAATTAAAGTATACTTTAATTGTATAATTCAACTTAGTTTTTTGATGCGAAGGGACGGTAACTGCGTTGAAAAATAAACTTAAAATAAAGAAAACGAGTTTCTTTAAACCTCGAAAAATACTCACAAAAGGTGTGAAGTCAAGAATATGGGGCGTGCTTGCAGGCTTCCTTATTTTCGGAATTGTTTTCCCGTTTATAGGACTTGCAAAGGCACAGATAATAGATGCTGATATGTTTAAACATATGGCTCAGAAACAACAGCTCAACGATACTGTTGTACCTGCAAACAGAGGCCTGATTTACGACAGAAATATGACTGTTCTTGCGCAAAGTGCTTCAGCGTGGAAAATAACGATGAATCCGGCAGAGTTGCAGAACTTCCCTGATGCCGCCAAGGAAATAGTTTTCGACACGATGTCAGAAATCCTGGGTATCGAACGCTCAGAAATCGAGGAAAAGGCAACTAGAACAGGTTACAATAATCTTACTCTTTCGAACAAGGTTGAAAAAGATATCAGAGATAAGGTTCTCGCGTTTCTTGAAACTTCCTACAATTCAGGCGTAAAAGGTGAAAAAACCTATTATTACTCAAGGGTTATCAGCGTTGAGGATGATGTGAAGAGATATTATCCGTACTCTACACTCGCATCTCAGATTCTCGGCTGTGTAGGTACTGACAATATAGGTCTTTCGGGACTTGAGTCTAAGTATAACGATCTGCTTACAGGCATTGACGGAAGGCTTATTTCTACAAAGGCTAATAACTCCGTAATGGACAGCATAGCTTATCAGACTCTTTATGAGCCTACTCAGGGCACGAGCCTTGTACTTACGATTGATGAAACGATTCAGCGTTATCTGGAAGAGGCTCTCTATGAATGTTATGAAACCAGCAACTGTAAATCTTGTACGGGTATTGTGATGGATGTCGAGACAGGCGCTATTCTTGCGATGTCAACTCAGGCGTCGTTTGACTCCAATGACCCTTATACAATTTATGACCAGCGCACTGTTGACAACATCGCTCTTATTGAGGATGAAACTGAACGTAAAAAGGCTTACAATCAGGCTATGTATCAGCAGTGGAGAAACAGAGCCGTAAGTGATATCTATGACCCGGGTTCTGTTTTTAAAGTAATAACAATGGCAGCAGGTCTTGAAGAGAATGTTGTTGAGTACGATGAAACATTTAATTGCGGTGGTAGCATATATGTAAAGGACAGACGTTACTATTGCCATAATCATTCAGGTCACGGTGTTCAGACACTTACTCAGGGTCTTATGAATTCGTGCAACCCATACTTCATTACGATAGGACAGCGATTGGGTGTTGATACTTTCTATAAGTATTTCGAGGCATTCGGCTTTACTGAAAGGACAGGTATCGATCTTGGAGCAGAAGTTCTTCCTAAGGCAGGAATAAACTATCACTCACGCGAAAGTATGTCAGCTGTTAACCTTGCGAGTTCATCCTTCGGCCAGTCCTTCCAGGCATCACCGATTCAGGTGCTTAATGCAATCAATGCTTGTGTAAACGACGGTAAGCTTATGCAGCCGTACATCGTAGCAAAGACGCTTGATGAGAACGGTAATGTTCTCAGCGAGACAAAGCCTGTGGTTAAACGTCAGGTTATCTCAGAGTCTACATCGGATCTTCTGATCGCATCAATGGAGCAGGTTTCAACAAAGGGTACAGCGAAAAATTCTTATGTTGCCGGTTACAGAGTAGCAGGTAAGACAGGTACATCTGACGTGCTTGGTCCTATGGGTGCAACAGGTGAGTATATAGCATCCTTCGCAGGATGTGCTCCTGCAAATGATCCTGAAATTTCAATTATCATAGTTGTAAATGAGCCTCAGGGACAGACGGGCGGCGGTGCAGTAGCTGCTCCTGTTGCCGCAGAGGTCATTGAAAAGACACTTACATATCTCAACGTAGAAAGACAGTACAACGAATCGGAAAAGGATAATCTTGATGTTCAGGTGCCTGACCTTTCAGGCAAGACTGTAAGCGAGGCAAAAGCTCAGCTTAAAGAGTCTGGACTTAAAATCAAGGTGATAGGTGACGGTGACAGCGTTGTCACACAGATGCCTGCATACAGACAGATTATTCCTCAGGACGGTGTCGTGGTTGTATACACTCAGGAGAATGTTGAAAAGTCGAAAGTAATGGTCCCTGACTTTACGGGAATGACGGTTTCACAAGCTAATTATGAAGCTGCAAACCTTGGCTTGAACATCAGAATTTCAGGTAACTCATTATCAGCGTCAGGACTAACGGCTTACAGACAGAGTGTAGCTAAAGAAAAGGAAGTTGAGTGCGGTACGACACTTACGGTTTACTTCCGTACTACCTCAGGTGTTTCAGACCATTAAGTTGAAATCGAAGACGTGTAAACAGAATATTTCGGAGGCGTTTTGAATGAAGCTGAGTGCTTTGTTACAGGATGTTATAACAAAGGATGTTTACACTTTTGACCCTGATATTACAAACGTGACTGATGATTCATCGAGAGTCAGAAGATCAGGCCTTTTTGTGTGTATCAAGGGAGAAAAATCTGACGGCCATAATTATGCACGCAGGGCTGTCGACAGGGGTGCGGTTGCGGTCATCTGTGAACGTGATATCGGAATTAAAAATTCAGTTATCGTTCCTGATACCCGTAAGGCTTACGCTGAAATATGTGCTGCATTCTACGGGAATGCACACAGAAAAATGAAAATGATCGGCGTGACGGGGACAAACGGAAAGACATCTACTGCATATCTGATGAAAACGATACTCGAAGCTTCAGGTTACAAGACAGGTCTTATCGGAACGGTTAATGTGATCATAGGAAAGGAAAAATATCCTGCTGACCTCACAACTCCTGACCCGTCTGACCTTCACAGATATCTGATGCTTATGAGTATAGCCGGGTGCGATGCCTGTGTGATGGAGGTATCTTCACAGGCACTTGCTCAGCAAAGGGTTCACGGTATTAAGTTTGATTGCTCAGTTTTCACGAATCTTACTCCTGAGCATCTGGATTATCATCGCTCGATGCAGGAGTATGCTGACTCGAAATCAACGCTTTTCGGATTAAGCAGAGTTTCAGTGATCAATAACGATGACAGCTATTCGGAGCTTATGAAGAAAAGCGCGGCAGGAAAAGTGATTACATATGGTGTTGAAAGCACAGCTGACTATGTAGCTGATAAAATAAGATTATCAGGTGATGGAGTAAACTACAGAATGTCTCATTCAGGGAATGAGAGCTATGTCAGCTACGATGCTATGGGACGCTTTTCGGTGTACAATTCACTTGCGGCACTTGCTGTTGCTGATACTCTGGAGCTTAACAGGGAGCGTTCGGTTCGTGCTGTAGCACGGTTCGAAGGAATATCAGGGCGAATGGAAAAGATTGCAAATGATTTCGGTATCAATATCATCATCGACTACGCTCATACACCTGATTCTCTTGAAAATGCAATAAAGACCCTTAAAGCTGTTTATGGCGGTAAAGTTCTGACTGTATTCGGCTGTGGAGGGGACAGAGATAAATCAAAGCGACCGTTAATGGGAAAAGTCGCCTGTGAAAACTCTGATTTTGTTTTTGTGACGTCAGATAATCCGCGTACTGAAAATCCTGAAGATATAATAAATGATATCGTCAGCGGAATAGAAAAGGATAATTATTATAAGATAACTGACCGTAAGCTGGCAATCAAGTCGGCAATATATACCGCAAGGTATGGTGATACCGTTCTTGTTGCGGGTAAGGGTCATGAAAAGTATCAGATATCAGGTACTCAGAAAATATATTTTAATGAAAGAGAAATAATAAGAAAACTGTTGGAAGACAAGGCGAGGTTTTGAAGATGAAAAAATTAATGTTAAGTGAAATAGCAGAGGCTGTCGGCGGAGTAGCAACAGGCGAGGCTGAAATAAAGGGCATTTGCATTGATAGCCGACTTTGTGAAGAGGGGTTGCTTTATATCGCTATTCACGGAGAAAATTTCGACGGACACAGCTTTACCGCGAGTGCTCTTGAAAACGGTGCTTCAGCTGCGATGATTCATCACGATGTTGATTGCGACGGTGTTTTTATCAGAGTTGATGATACCAGACAGGCACTTCTTCGTCTTGCAAACTGGTTTCGCTGTTCTTTCGATATACCTGTTGTCGGACTTACAGGCAGTGTAGGAAAGACAACAACAAAAGAAATGACATGGGCTGTTGTAAGCGAAAAGTACAATGCTATCAAAACAGAAGGTAATCTTAATAATGACATAGGACTTCCGAGAACTCTTATGCGTTTTGAAGAAGATACTCAGGCAGCCGTAATTGAGATGGGTATGAGCAATAAAGGCGAGATTTCAGTTCTTTCAAAGACAGCTGAGCCTACTATTGCAATCATCAGTAATATCGGTGTTTCGCATATGGAAAATCTTGGCTCACGAGAAAATATCTGTGCGGCAAAGCTCGAAATTCTCGACGGTCTGCGTGACGGTGCACCGATTCTTCTCAACGGTGACGATCCGTATCTTGCAAGTGCTAAGATTGAAAATCATCCGGTTTTGTATTACGGAATAAATGATAAGTTCTGCGATTTCAGAGCAACTGATATTGTTCAGCAGGATGATACTACAAACTTCAATATTAATTATGATGGCGATAAGGTTCAGAATGTGACTATACCGACTATTGGTATGCACAATGTTTACAATGCTCTTGCAGCGTTCGGAACAGGACTTCAGCTGGGTGTTACTCCCGAGCAGGCTGCTGAGGGTCTTAAAAAATATGAGCCTTCGGGTATGCGTCAGCGAGTAAAGGTTGTAAACGGTATCAGATTCATTGAAGACTGCTACAATGCAAGTCCTGACTCACAGCAGGCTGCACTTAAAATGCTTTCGACTGTTCAGGCTGAGAGGAAAATTGCAGTGCTCGGTGATATGCTTGAGCTTGGCGCCATAAGCGTTGAGGCACACAGAAATGCAGGTATGATCGTAGCTAAGAATAAGATCGATATTCTGATGACTTACGGTGAAAGATCACAGGAAACAGCTAAAAGAGCTGAAGAGTGCGGTGTGCCTGTTGTAAAAAGCTTCCTTGATAAAAAGGAATTGGCAGATGCTTTGGCAGATACACTTAAAGAAGGCGACGTAATTCTTTTCAAAGCAAGTCGCGGAATGGCTCTTGAAGATGTAATAAACAGCTTGTATGAAAGAATAAACTGATTTTAAAGGAAGGGGTAAGCACATCTCAGGGTGTGCGGTGAATATTATGAACAATACTCTTGCAATGATTTTAAGCGGCGTTGCGGCTTTGGGAATCACAGGAATTCTCGGCTTCGGTATCATTCCGTGGCTCAGAAAGCTTAAGTTCGGACAGACTATTCTTGAAGAAGGCCCGAAATGGCATAAGAGTAAACAGGGCACACCGACAATGGGTGGCATTATGTTTATCATCGGTATTTTTGTTTCGGCTGCACTTGTACTCGTTATAAACTATTTAACAGGTAATAAGCTCGGACTTAACGGTGATATGAACACTAAGATCTGGGCAGGTCTTATAATGGCTCTTATGTTTGGCCTTGTAGGCTTTGCAGACGACTATATAAAGGTTGTCAAAAAGCGTAACCTGGGTCTTTCAATTGCGCAGAAATCAGTAGTTCAGCTTGCAATATGTGCAGGTTATCTTACAAGTCTTTTCCTTGCAATGGGTAAAGAGCCTTATATGTTTATTCCGTTTATCGGAAATGTTGATCTTGGTATCTGGTTCTGGATTCTTGGCGTGTGTGTTATTTACGGTGCGATCAATGCTGTTAACTTCACAGACGGTATTGACGGACTTTGCACAAGCGTAACAGCTACTGCTGCTGTTTCATTTATTGCTATAGCTGTTCTTCACAAGTGTCTTGGCGTAGGCGTAATTGCTGCAGCTCTTCTTGGCGGTTGCATAGGATTCTTTATCTGGAATAAATTCCCGGCTAAAGTATTTATGGGCGATACAGGTTCAATGTTCCTTGGCGGTATGGTAGTAGCTATCGCATATGCACTTGATTGCCCCGTAATTCTTTTGCTTACAGGCTTCATTTATGTTATAGAGGCTCTTTCAGATGTTATACAGATCGGTTACTTCAAGCTTACACACGGTAAGCGAATCTTTAAAATGGCACCTATTCACCACCATTTTGAAATGTGCGGATGGAGTGAAAAGAAAATTGATGCAGTATTCTGCACAGTCAATCTCATTGCGGGTATAATAGGTGTAGTCGTAATGTATTACGGCGGTTTCAATGCCTGAATTGCAGAAAATTTCTGAAAGGAGAAGATTGTAATATGTCGACAGCTGAGCTTAAAGATACTGCTCACAAAGAAAACAGAAAAAACAGGAAAAGACAGAGTCTGCTTTCGGGCTTAACAATCCGTGGCGAGAAGGTTTTTGTCGACGGTGGATTTGACATAATTTATCTTTTCCTTGTTATGGCTTTGCTGACAACGGGTCTTATTATGATGGCATCAGCGAGCTACGTCTGGGGTAAATTCAATGATGATGATCCGTATTTTTATGTAAAAAAACAGCTATTATTTGCAGCTATCGGAATTGTGGCTATGTTCATAATTTCAAAAATCAATCCACAGTTTATCAAAAAATTTGCATGGCTTATCAGCATTATAGGATTTTTATTGCTTGTAGCTGTTTTGTTCTATCACGTAGAGGTTCCTGAAAATCCGGACATCAAGCGTTGGATGAAGATTCCCGGCACGAGCTTTACCTTTCAGCCGTCTGACGTCGGTAAACTTGCGATGATTATCGGACTCGCGTGGGGACTTGAAAAAGGTAAAAAGCTTCTTGATCGCAATATATTTGCACCATTGCTTTTCTTCGGAATAGTTGGTGTTATAAGTATTCTGATATTTGCAGAAAGCCATCTTTCCTGTTTTGTTATGATGTTTCTGATGGGCGTAGGAATTCTTTTTCTCAGCGGAATTGACCGCAGGTGGTTCATATTCTTTACGGTCATAGGCATTGTGGCGATCGGTGTATTTCTTTTAGTATACGATAAAATTCTCAGTCCGTATCAGGTTGAACGTCTTACAAGCTTTATGAATAAGGACTATACTGATACAGATTCACGTTGGCAGACCAATCAGTCCTTGTTTGCACTTGGTTCAGGCGGACTTTTCGGACTCGGACTCGGCAATTCAAGACAGAAATTCCTTTATATTCCTGAGCCTCACAATGACTTTATATTTGCCATTGTAGGTGAGGAGCTCGGATTTTTCCGCAGTGCTATAATTATCCTTCTTTTCCTCGCTTTGGTTGCAAGAGGATTTATAATAGCAGCAAGAACTAAGAGTATGTTTGAAAGATTGCTCGTTCTGGGTGTTTCTCTTCAGGTAGGTATACAGTCGGTACTCAATATCCTTGTTGTTACGGATATGATGCCGAATACGGGTATTTCTCTTCCGTTTTTCAGCTATGGCGGTACAGCTTTAGTGATTCTTATGGCGGAAATGGGGCTTGTTCTTTCGGTTTCAAGAACGGGTGCAAGAGGAATAAGAAAATCAAGAGGTGATTCAAATGCTGAATAATAAAAAAATTCTCATAGCTACCGGAGGTACGGGAGGTCACATCAATCCTGCACTTGCAGTAGCAGGTTTTATAAGAGATAAATATCCTGAGGTAAATATTCTTTTTGTAGGTACTGCTGTTAAAATGGAAGCACAGCTTGTCCCTGCCGCAGGCTACGATTTCAAGACTATTGATATTCAGGGCTTCAGCCGTGACCTTACTCCGTCAGGAATCAAGCAGAATATCAGTACAGTTATAAAACTTGTGAAGTCCTCTTCACAGGCTAAGAAGATTATAAAAGAGTTTGATCCGGACGTTGTTCTCGGCTTTGGTGGCTATGTAGGCGGACCGGTGCTCAGAACAGCCTGTAAGCTCGGAATCCCCACTGCTATTCACGAGCAGAATGCTTTCCCGGGTGTAACAAACAAGGCTCTTGCAAAGCTTGTGGATAAGGTTATGCTTACAGCTCCTGAAGCTGAAAAATATATGCAGCCCAAGAATCCTTGTGTAGTTACAGGTCTTCCTGTCAGAGGTGAGCTTATTTCTGCTGACAGAGAGTTTTCTCGTGCAGAGCTCGGTGTTGATGACAGACCTGTTATACTTTCTATGGGTGGCAGCCTTGGTGCGAGAGTAATCAATACAGCTGTGACTCAGCTGATTGAGGAAAGATATGAACGTAAGGACTGTTATTTTCTTCACGCTACAGGTAAGGCAGGCGTGGGAATGTTTGATGTTATAGAAAAAGAGAAGAATATAAGTCTTGAAGAAAATAAGCACATTATGCTTCGTGAATATATAAATGATATGCATCGCTGTATGGCAGCGGCTGATCTTGTTATCTGCAGGGCGGGTGCAAGCTCTTTGAGCGAGATTCAGGCGATGGGTAAACCGTCGATCCTTGTCCCGTATCCTTATGCAGCGGAAAATCATCAGTATTACAACGCTATGGAGCTTGTAAAAAATGATGCTGCTATTCTTATTGAAGAAAAAGATTTCACAGGCGAACGTCTTATTAAGGAGATAGATGCTTTACTTGCAGATAAGCAGAGACTTCTTTCACTTGGTGAAAATGCAAAGAAGATGGCAATTTATGATGCCACTGAGAGAATTGTTTCATGCATTTGTGAGATCGTAAGATAATATAGGCTTTAACACTTTTTTGATTATATCATAAACTGACTACAGATTGATATTTTCGAAAGGGTGATTGTATGGGCAGTTATATTATAGAGGGTCGCAATAAATTAGGCGGAAGTGTAAGAGTGCATGGTGCCAAAAACAGTGCCTTGCCGATACTGGCGGCTTGTGTGACTGTCGGCAGACCGTGTGTTATACATAATTGTCCTGATCTGAGTGATATAAACTCAACTGTCAGAATTCTCAGAAAGCTGGGCTGTGATGTACAGTGCAACTCAGGTACGGTTTTTGTGGACAGCAGTCGATTGTCAGTTACGCATATAACTGATGATCTTATGAGAGAAATGCGATCTTCCATAATATTTATGGGAGCGTTGATTTCGCTGAAAGGCGAGGCAACGATGTCTGCGCCCGGTGGTTGTGATATAGGTCTCAGACCGATCGATCTTCATCTGATGTCAATGAAAAGACTGGGTGTAAAAGTCACGGAGTCTCACGGAGAAATCCGGTGTACGGCAGGGAGAATGAAAGGTGGCAAGGTAGTTTTACCTTTCCCGAGTGTAGGAGCTACTGAGAATATTATACTGGCAAGTGTAAGGTCTACCGGGGTAACAACCATCGTTAATGCGGCAAGAGAGCCTGAAATAGTTGATCTTGCTATGTTTCTGAATTCCTGCGGAGCACGGATAACAGGAGCAGGTGAGAGCACTGTTGTTATTGAAGGTGTAGAAAGACTTTACTCGTCACAGTATGCAATTATGCCGGACAGAATTGTTGCCTGTACTTATATGGCTGCAGCGGCTGTAACCGGCTCAACTGTTATAATCGATGAAGTCATACCGTCACACCTTGTGCCTGTTATTTTTGTTTTTGAACAGATGGGCTGCAGGATAGAAATTTCAGGTAATATGATGAGGATTTCCTGTCCGGAAAAGCTTGTCTCTCCTGACAGAATTCAGACAATGCCTTATCCCGGTTTTCCTACTGACTGTCAGGCGATAGTAATGGCAGCGGCTACTGTTGCTGACGGAGTGACGCTGATAAATGAAAATATTTTTGAAAATCGTTTCAGACACGTGAATGAACTCAGAAGAATGGGTGCTGATATCTATGTTCAGGATAAAACAGCAATTGTGAACGGGGTTGGCTGTCTTCAAGGTGCTTTAGTCCACGCGACAGATCTTCGCGCAGGTGCGGCACTTGTTGTTGCAGGTCTCTGTGCGGAAGGTAGAACCACAGTTGACAGAATTTGTTACATAGACAGAGGATATGATTCTTTAGCTGAAAATCTTTCAGCGCTGGGAGCATATATAAAAAGGATGGATTGATATGAAAGAACTTTCACCCGAACAGGTCGCACGACTCAGACCTGAGGCGAGAGAAAGATATGAAAAAAGACTCAAAATCGTAAAAAGGAACAGAAAGATACTTAAAATCGTCTGCATTACGTTGGCTGTTGTCTTTATTGTTCTTACACTGAGTATGACTGTTCTTTTTAATATAAGCAGTATAAATATCGGCAAGCAGTCAGGGATGTATACTGCTGATGAAATTGTTATGGCATCCGGACTCAATCAGGGTGACAATATGCTCAGAACCAACTTTACAAAAGTTGAGGAGCGCATAGAAAAAAGTCTGCCTTATGTAAAAGATGCAGTAATTGTAAAAAACATATCGGGTAAGATAACGATAAATATTACTGATACAAAGGCAGCTGTGATTGTAAAAGCACCACAGGGATATTTTATTACGGATACGGATGGAAAAACACTTGAAAGTATTCAGTCAATTCCGGAAAATAATACGTTGATGGTTCTTAAAATCAATGGTGAAGTTACAGCCTCACCGGGTGAAACAATTGTTTTTGATGATTCAGACGAGGAAAAGCTTTACGAAGAGCTGAAATCTTTGCTTGAATCAGAAGGTCTTTTCAGCGGTATCACTGAAATGGACCTTACGCAGAGATCATCAGTGAAGCTTATATATCAGAACAGACTCAGATTGCTTCTGGGTGCTTCTGATAACCTTGAAACCAAAATTAAAAGCGGCGCACAGGTAATTGAAAAGGAAGACGCACAGGATCCTGAGCTTATCGCAGAAGTAAATCTTGATATTCCTAAAAAGGTATATGTAAATCCGCTCGAAACTCTTTATCAGGTAGAAGAAGAGCCGTCGGAAGAGAAAACGGATAGTACCGAAACTGAGGATGCTTCCGGTGAAGTCAGTGATGAAACCGGAGAAGAAACCGACGCAGATGTGGATGAGGAAACAACTTCATCTCAGGATGAAACAGCAGATAACGAAGATACTCAGCAGGATGAGGACGTAACAGAGAATGCTGAGGATGAGGAAGTTCAGGAATAATACCGAAATGGTATTAAAGATTACAAAAAATTTAACCTTTTATAATATTTACGCTTGAAATCTATATTAAAGTATGATATTATAACAGATGTGAAAAACGGCAAATTTAGATTTTTAAAACGGAGGTCTATAAAATGGCATTTGAAATTGATAACGATTTTGAAAGCACCGTTCAGATAAAGGTTATCGG
>JAXJUJ010000121.1:0-4157 GCA_036309125.1 Acutalibacteraceae bacterium
CATTACTACAACAATGAACGTATTTCCCTGAAACTAAAAGGAATGAGCCCGGTGCAATACCGAACTCATTCACTAACAAATTAATATTAAATTTTGTCTAAACTTTGGGGTTCACTTCATCGTTATGAAAACGGGGATTTTGCTATGTTCTTTTATTCTGTAGGAGCAGGGTTGACTGCACCTGAAATGGCGTCTTTGATAAGATTGAAAAGGAATTCAAAAACCTTCTTCAAAGCTTCAAAGAAATCCGGATTGTATCTTTCGGTTGTATTCATATTATCTGATGTCATCGGATAAATAAGCTGAGTTTCATCGTCAAATACAAGGTACTGAGGATAATCAGCGTCATTGAACACAGTGAAACCGTCGATATTGATGATTCTGTCGAAAAGACGGTTTATAGAATCAGGGAAGTTTGCGTGCTTCATATTCTTGATAAACCATGTTGTATCAGGCAGAACACAGGTTGAAGCATCAATCTGCTTGTCAGGAGAGATGTAACGGTCTGTTCCGTTTGCCTGCGCTGCAGCGATATAATCGTCAGAAAGAACTGAATCAATTGTTGATGTTGTAGCACCGAGAGAAGCCTTTTTAACTGTACAGAAGTCTTCGCCCAAAACATCAGCATTTTTGATTATCGGAAGAGTCTGATAACCGTATTTAGTTACATTCGCCATATTAATGCCGTCAGCCTTAAATCCTGCCCACAGCTCAGGAAGCTTCACCTGAACGTTGTAGTGATAGTTATCAATTCTGTTGATGAAGTTTGCATATTTAGCAGTGTCTTCACCGTAGAATACAGTTTCCTTTGCCTTCTCATAGTCTTCGTCAGAAACCATTGCCCAATAAGCAGGGAAGTTGCCGTACATACTTCTGAGAAGTCTGGGAACGATTTTCAGGTAAATATCAGGATATACATTGTTCACTGACCACGCAAGAAAATCAAGACCGTATGTTTCGTTAAGAACGGTTACAAAAGCCTGAATAATCTCGTTGATGTTGTTGCCTGTCGCAAGCTCAAGGTCATAAACATATCTTTCAATACCGTCTGCCTCAAGGTAAATCTCACCACAGAAGGCCTTTGAACAGAATTCTGCGCCATTTACTGCACTTGCATAGGAGATATAATCAGCGACATACTCTCCGTCATATTTTTCCATATAAGCTGCTGCGATACAGTCACCGAGGCAGCGTCCGAGAAGAGCAACCTCTGTCTCACCTGTAGCAGCAAGGACTGCTTCAATGTATTCGTGAAGCTTTTCAGCGGTAACGTAAGGGTCAATACGCCAGTCATAATTGAATTTAAACTGTTCTGTGCCATACTTGCCGTTAACCTTTGCAGGATTGATTCTGTCACGGCTGTCGATATCAGCGCGGCTGTTGTCACGCGGATCGCCGTTTTCGTCAAGCATCAGGTCAGCGTAAAGAGGGGATATAGTGTCATAAAGAACGTCACAGAATTCATCCCACTGCTGTGTCACAACTGCTTTGGCGAAAATACCGATATTTGCCTCAACTGTGTCCATAATAAAGTTTTCAGGCAATACCAACGGGAAGATTTTTCTTGTAGTACCGTCAGGATTATCAGCAATAAGGTGGACACCTGTGCCGACAACGTAAATTAACGGGATATCAGTTCCGGTATCTTCGGCAGCTGATGTGGATGCAACAAAAGCAAAGCTGGAAACGACAAATGCAAGAGTGAGGATGAGAGCTAAGAGCTTTTTACCTACTTTTTTCATTCGAATCACTCCTTAGATGCTTTCCACTCATCAAGAGTTGAAGAATTTTCAGTTTCAACGTGTGAGAAGAAGAAATCCTTTCTTTCTGCACTGTTGATAACTGTAACGGGTTTGATCTGATTAAGAACAACACCCTTTGCACGGAGCATTTCTCTGTAATCCCAGTATGTCTTGGGCTTAAGGATAAGGATTTCAGGTCTGTTGAGCATACCCCAACGTCTGTACTTAGCGTACTTTTCGTTAACCTCACAGAATTCCTCGTCCATGATTTCGATCATATTCTGTCTTTCTTCTTCAGTAACAGCCTCTTTCGGCTCAACGAGGAGACAGTAGCGCGGAGGCTTTGTTGAGAAGTCAGGGTAGTAGCTGAACTGTGTATAGTCCTTACCGCTTCTCTTGGCGATGTTCTTTGCGCAGAAGTCACACATCTGAGTGGTTGTCTTCTCGTTAGCAACGTTCATATCAAGATTCTTTCTGTAAAGAAGCTCGATTCTCGGAGTGTTGTTATACATCTTTGTAACCTGAACAACGTCTTCGATGCGGTATCTGTAAAGACCTGAGAAGTTAGAAACAACGATTTCATACTTCTTGCCTACTTCAAGCTCGTCGATAAGAAGTGTCTTCGGATTGTCGCTGTCTGTTTCATCCTCTACGTCATCATCAATAGGAATAAACTCAAAGAAGATGCAGTGAGGAAGAAGAACACCGTCGTGTACATCAAGCTCTGTGGGCATTGCAAAGAAGCCTTCAGCAGCAGCGTAACCCATATTATGGATAGGAATGTCACCGATAGACTTACGGAGCTTTTCGACGTAAACCTTAAGTGTTGAACCAACCATACCGTGTGCCCATGTAAGCTTCGGCCAGATACGGGTAGCGATCGGTGTGTCAAATCCTTTTTCAAATTCACGGCGAAGCTCGGCAGCACGTGTCGGGTTCGGCTTAAACTTCTTTTCGTATTTCTTTCGAAGCTCAGGTGTGATTTTGATATTGGGGTTGATGATACCTTTTTCGATATCGTCGCAAAGCATTTCCCAATTCTCTTCAAGATAGTCAAACATTGTTGTAAGAAGAGTTACAACGATTGACTCAAGATAAGAAACGTTTCTGTCTTCAAGTGCGAATCTGAGCTGAAGGTAAGATGTATCAAGCAATTCCTCGTGCTCAGGGATAAGCAAAGAAGCAGGGGATGTAGAGAACATACCAAGAAGGGGCTTGAGGTAGAGAAGAGGAATCTGACCTGCACCGTTACACATCTTGCCGTCTTCAAGCTTGTGACCTGTAAGGATAAGAACAAGGGGACCCTTCTGAGAAGGCATCTTAATACCTTTGCTCTTGAGATAATGGTGTGCAGTTGCAACAGATGCTGAGAAACCGATACACTGCATGTTCCAGAGGTCTTTTATAGACTTAGGAAGAATCTTCGGCTTGCCGACACTACCTGAAGATGAGCAGTAACGAACATTGTAGCCGGTGAACATAAGATTCTTTTCTTTGTTATGAATCATACGCTCTACATAAGGTTCGTAATCCTCGTACTTTGTAAGAGGAACCTTTGCACGGAAATCATCGATTGAATGAATATCCTTGAAATCGTACTTCTTACCATATTCACAATTCTTGCTTTTATTAAGGATCTTTTTAAGAGTTTTTCGCTGTGCTTTCATCGGGTCTTTTGTGTGATGATTTACTTCCCAAAGAGAAAGATCTCCGAGAAATACACCAACGTCTGACAATTGCATATATTTCACTCCTTAAAATTTTTAGACACAATGTCTCATAATCCCATATATTATACATTTATTCAAGCTGAAAGTCAAACATCAATGTGCGACAAAGTGTTGAAAAAGTCATAAAAAAGGCTTGATTTCGTATACATTTTATAATATAATATATAGCGGTGTCTGGAAGACAAAAAACTGCACTTAAAATCGATGAAAAGTATGCTCGGAAGCCACATAAAATTTTTTTTGAGATTTTTTAAAAATTTTTTCAAAAAACACTTGATTTATTGAGAAATGTGTGGTATCATACTCGAGCATGCTATGTTATTATGTAGCAAAGTGCGTAGATATGCGTTGATGTGAGAGGTGGCGGCCCATCGAGGTCGGGAATTCTCGCGGAGTATGTCCGATTTAAAACCGGGCGATCGAATAACCTACAGACCGGGTCCGCATCCCTTTTGGCGGATCTGTGTATGTATGTGCGTTTAAAACCTTTAAATGCACTTTCCCGGAAACTAACCCATTTCCGGTTTTTAAATGTGACGAGTGGAAACACCCGGATACGTTGCAAGAATAGGTTTTAGACGTTGCCCGCCAAATTTATAAGGAGGCAGAATCATGGCAGTAAAGGGAAAAATCAGAATCAGATTGAAGGGTTATGACCACAACCTTGTTGACAAGGCAGCGGAAA
>JAXJUJ010000122.1:0-2981 GCA_036309125.1 Acutalibacteraceae bacterium
GTTGTAGGTATGAAACCTACTTATGGCAGCGTTTCTCGATATGGACTTGTTGCATTTGCTTCCTCTCTTGATCAAATCGGTCCGATTACAAGCACGGTTCTCGATAATGCACTTGTACTGAACGCAATCGTTGGCCACGATAAAAGAGATGCTACATCTGTTAAGCGTGTTTATAATGATTTTACCGCAGATATCAAGAACGGTGTCAAGGGAATGAAAATAGGTGTTCCGGAAGAGTTCTTTGGAGAAGGAATATCCGACGATGTAAGGAAGGCTGTATTGGCGGCCACAGATACCTATCGTGCTTTGGGGGCTGAACTTGTATCAGTTTCTATGCCGTCTATTGATTACGCTTTGTCTGCTTACTATGTTATCTCTTCTGCAGAGGCCTCCTCAAATCTTGCAAGGTTTGATAGCGTTCGATATGGCTACAGATGTGACGATTATAGTAACATAGACGAGCTTTACAGGAAAAGTCGTAGCGAGGGCTTTGGCTCGGAAGTTAAAAAGCGTATTATGCTTGGAACATTTGCGCTTTCATCCGGCTATTACGATGCCTATTATAAAAAAGCCTTGCAGGTCAGAAGCCTTGTGAGAAAGGATTTTGACGAAGCCTTCGGAAAGTGTGACTTTATCATTTCTCCAGTCACTCCGACGGTGGCATATAAAATCGGAGAAAAAACAGGCGATTCATTGCAAATGTATATGGGCGATGCGTACAGTGTCCCTGTCAACATTGCAGGTATTCCTGCACTCACGCTTCCTTGTGGTATCGGTGAGGGAGGTATGCCGGTCGGTATGCAGCTGATCGGTCCCGCATTCAGCGAAGGATTGTTGTACCGTGCGGGTTTTGCATTTGAGAGTACTGGAAAGTGAGGGTAAAACCGTGAAAATGATAAAAGACTATGAAATGGTTATTGGTCTTGAGGTTCATGTAGAACTTAAAACCAAGACAAAAATATTCTGTTCCTGCTCCACAGCCTATGGTGCTGCTCCCAACACTCAAACCTGTCCCGTGTGTATGGGACTCCCGGGTGTTCTTCCGGTTCTTAACGGAAAGGTTGTTGAATATGCGGTTAAGGCGGGATTGGCAACAAACTGTACTATCGCAAACTATTCCAAGCAGGACAGAAAGAATTATTTCTATCCCGACTTGCCTAAAGCTTATCAGATAAGCCAGTATGACATTCCGTTGTGTGAGAACGGATACATAACGATTGAAACAACGGAAGGTTCAAAGAAAGTCGGAATCACTCGAATTCATATTGAAGAAGATGCAGGCAAGCTTGTACACGATGATAAGTATGGCACCATGATTGACTGCAACCGTTGCGGCGTACCTCTTATTGAGATCGTTTCCGAGCCTGATATTCGATCCCCGGAAGAGGCGAATGCGTATCTTGAAAAGCTCCGTGCAATCATTCTTTACACAGGGATTTCAGATTGCAAAAAGAATGAGGGTTCTTTCCGTTGTGATGTAAACCTGTCCGTTCGTAAAAAAGGTCAAAAAGAATTTGGAACCCGTACTGAAATGAAAAACATCAACTCATTCCACTATGTTGTTCAGGCTATCGAATATGAATACAGACGGCAGGTTGAGGTGATTGAGTCCGGCGGAAAAGTTGTTCAGGAAACCAGAAAATTCGACCAGGAAACAGGAAAAACATACACGATGCGAACCAAAGAAAATGCAAATGATTATCGCTATTTCCCTGATCCCGATTTACCGCCGATTGAACTTACTTCTGAAGATATTTTGAAACTGAAAAGCCAGATCGGAGAATTACTCGATACGAAAAAGCGTAAATTTATTAAAGACTTTGATCTTTCGGCTTATGACAGTGATGCTCTTTTGTCTGATCCCGATATGGCAAGATATTATGAAGAGGTTGTAAAACATACTACTTATTATAAGATCGTAGCGAACATTTTTATAACCGACATAATGCGAATGAACAAAGATGAATTCATTTGTCCTATTGCACCTGAAAATATGGCTAAACTTGCTACATTGTTCGGTGAACAGGTAATCAACTCATCAACTGTAAAAAAACTGCTGAAAAGAATGTGGAAATCGGATTTTGACCCTGCTATTGTCGTTGAACAAGAAGAACTTGCTCAGATCAACGACTGTGAACTGCTGACGGCGGTTGCTGATGAGGTTATAAAAATGAGTGAAAAACTCATAAGTGAATATCGTCGAGGCAAAGAAAAAGCATTTGAAGCTCTTATGGGCAATGCAATGGCGAAAACAGACGGAAAGGCAAATCCGATTTTGTTGGCAGAGATTCTTAAAAACAAGATACAGTAATGTGAAGAGAAATCAATTTCAATTCATAAAACCTCCGTTTGTGGCAAAAATATTAACTGTATTACTGAACCCCTTGTTTTTTCTTGGAGTATCTGCTATAATACAGTTAATATATACGCCGTTTGCGGCAAAATAATTAAGTGGAGGATGTTATGGAGATTAAACGCGATTTATATCTGAACAAACTGATCGTAAGAAAACAGAACGGTTTTATCAAGGTGATAACCGGTGTGAGACGATGCGGAAAGTCTTATCTTTTGAATACATTGTTTTATAATCATCTGCTCGCTGAGGGTGTCGATGAGGGGCATATCGTAAAATTTGCATTTGACTCTGCTGATGACCTCAGACTGATCGGCGAAGACCTGCGGGATATTGATGAAGAAAATCGCAAAGTGGATCCCGCTAAGTTTATGGACTATATTAATGCCCGTGTTACGGATAAAGGAATGTACTATCTGCTGCTTGACGAGGTTCAGAAGCTGGGTAGCTTTGAGTCGGTGCTGAACGGATATCTTCGCAAGAACAATATGGACGTCTTTGTTACCGGAAGCAATTCCAAATTTCTGTCCAGCGACATTATTACCGAGTTTGAAGGCAGAGGCGATGAGGTTCACGTGTTGCCCTTGTCCTTCTCGGAGTTTTTCAGTGCATATGACGGCTCCAAGGA
>JAXJUJ010000123.1:0-1904 GCA_036309125.1 Acutalibacteraceae bacterium
GAGGTTTTCAGCAACAGCTTTACCGAACATCGCAAGAGGAACATAGCCTTCCTTTTCAACACCGCTGTCAGTAGCAACAAGGAAGCCCTCCTTGATAGGATTACCGAGGCTTGACTTATTTGAAGTGTAAAGAGCCATCCACCTGTAGCCCTCATTCGCGTTGATATCTGAGCCGCTTTCGTTATCCTCTGTATCAAGTTCCAGCTGTTCATCAGTTCTGACATTATCCACTCGTTGGTAATATGCATAGGTTGAAATACCTTCTTTATTTATAGCCTCGTCAACCATATACTTAGGTATAGAAGTTCGATCGTAATCCTCAGTAAGCATCCAAGCTATGATATCTTCAAGGAAGAAGGTAATAATAATTGAACAGACAATGCTTACAACAGTAAAGGTTATACCAAGAACCGTGAGAAGAGTAGTTACAATCGCTGACGATCCAAAGGCCGTAATAGCACTAGCTATAGCAAGACATCCGAATTTACTGAAAATTTTCGGAGCTAAAACCAAAGCACATTTTGTAACAAGAACCGAACATGATGCAATTGTAAAGGCACTTGATACCACACTTGCGATATCTCTGTACTTCTGAGCGAGAGTGTCAACATCTTTAGCAAAAATATCGTACTGCTTACCCGCAGCGATACTGCGCTGAGCTTCGTTTGTAAGTCCGACCTCCTGCTCAAATATATCGAGATTAACACCGTCCCAAATGGGAACTTTTTCATCTGTATCAAGATTTTCAACGATTGCTTTTCTTGCTTCTTCAAGCACCTCGTCAGTGTTCTGTGAGCCGATAATAAAATTATAGGGGCCTGTCAGACGAAGCATAATTTCCTGACCCGGTGTAAGGCACTCAATAAGGGCATAGCTTTCATAGAGATTCATTGTATTGTTAAGACCGATTGTAAACATATCCTCTGCAGTCCATGCACCGTATTCATCAGTATTCCGGATGCCGACACTATAGCTGCGGAGTATTGTCTGCAAAACAGTAAACATATCCTTATTTTCTGCCATCTGTGTGAAAAGCTCTTTATCATTTTCATCTGTAAGGTCTTCATAAGTATAGGTTGTGTCATAATAACCCATAACATAACAATATATGTCATTGAACTGCTGAAGAATGGGTCTGAGTTTTGTTGCACGGTCACGGTACTTTGCATCCTGAGCTGAACCGTAAGCTGTGGGGTCAACATTTGCGAGTCTGTCAATCCAGTTTTCACCGGCCTTTTGCTGAACACCGAGAGCAAGAAGTGAGAGGATCGGATTCAGGATATCCTCATGACACATAAGAATCATTCGTCCGTAATCCTGATAAGTACCCGTGCCGCTTAACATAAAGTCACCGAGAAGAGTATTTGCATCATACTGAAAATAGTTGAGAGCCTCTTTTGCATAAACCGCAGCAGGGACACCGTTGTTGTAGTTTTGTATAAATTCGTTTATGGCCGTTGTCATTTCCTGAGCAAGACTATAAACACCGTCAATCGCATCGTTGAGTGATGCTTTGAAGTCTGTTCTCTGGAAGCCTCCGCTTTCGTGCATTACTTTAATATCAGTAATTGCTTCTTCAGGGTCTTTGGTTGTGCTGTAGCAGATATATACACCGAGCTCACCGGTGCCTTCATTGAGGTTGTTTTCAAGCAGGCTGTAATCTTCGGGCAGCTGTGTTTTGGCTTCATCTACGCTGTCAGCATAAATCAGTTTAATATCCCTGATATAGCGTTCACTGACATTGCCGGGAGTGAGAAACGCCGCAGTTGCTGTCTGACACAAAACTGTCAAACACAGCATTATTGACATTACAATCAAAGAGATTTTTTTGAATTTCTTCATTTGCTTACACTCCTTTTCTTACGGTTTTTGTATATTAACAAAACAAAGGGGACATATGTTAC
>JAXJUJ010000124.1:0-1684 GCA_036309125.1 Acutalibacteraceae bacterium
GGCTTCCAACGGCTCACATCCTGAGAAACATTCTTCCACGGTTGATGTTGAGAAGAAAAGCGGCAATTACGGTATCTGGGATTACCGTTTCTGGTACGACTGGCGTCTGAGCCCCATGGTGACAGGTAACGAGCTCGCAGCTTACATAGACAGAGTTATTGATGCTACAGGCAAGAGCAAGGTCAATGTTGTTGGTCGCTGCTACGGTGCAAATGTTATTGCTGCTTATGTTGCAATGAATAAGGATCACGCAGAAAAGTATGTTGATGATATTTCTTATTATGGATCGTCCATCGAGGGTATCGATTTTATGACTGCTCTTTTCACAGGTGAGATTTATCTTGACCCTGAGGCAGTGGATAATTTCGCAAACTGGTACATTGAAAATAAGGATCTTATTGAAGATGACACAATGGCGGCTCTTGTTATGACACTTATTGAGCTGTTCAATCAGGCACAGGTGCTGGGCTTTACTGCTGATAAGCTCGATTTGCTTATTGACAGAATCAAGAGCGATCTCTTACCGCCCATTCTCAGAGATACCTTCGGCTCATGGACTTCATACTGGGCTATGGTGACACAGGGTAATCTTGAAAAGGCTATTGCTTTCATCTATGGCGGCTATGAGGATGAGTATGCCGGCCGTATAAGCAAAATCAGAAATTATTACGACAACGTACAGTCGGTACACACAGCAACAGTAAAAGAAATGATGGGCAGAGGCGTAAGATACAACATCTTCGCAAAGTATAACTTCCCTGATTATCCTCTTTACGAGGGTGCAGCAGTACAGGGTGACGGTGATACAGCTATCCCCAGACAGACCTTCGGTGCAACTGCGGCAAATTACGGTGATGTGCTCAGTGATGAATATATTGCTTCTGTATCAGAGGAAAACAAAAAATATCTCTCACCCGACCATAAGATAGATGCTTCTACAGGTCTTCTTCCCGAAAACACATGGTACATTAAAAATCTTCACCATGACCATTGGGGTTCAATTGAGGGTGTCAGCCTTGTGATTATGAATAATGATTACAATGTTTCTTATCAGGATGTGTATCCTCAGTTTATGGATAATAAGAACAATATGGCTGAGGTAACACCCGATGAAGATTATGAGAAACCTGAAGATAACTCACGTATCAGTCTTTTCAGATTTTTGACATCTCTTTTCAATTTTATTGCAAAGCTTTTCAGCGGAGAGATTTCACTTAAAGAAATTTTCAGCAAATAAATTAACTACTGATGGCTGTTTCCTTGAGGATACAGCCATTTTTTTACACATATATAACAAAATTAGTCAAAATGTTATTGAACTGTTCAAGATTTTGTGATAAACTATAGACAATTATCAAACAAAGGAGAGATACTATGAATCTTAAACAAATTATCGACAAAAAAGATCAGGCAGCTCAGTATATGATTGACGAAATCACTTACATCTGCAACAAATTTGAAAAGCGCGGCCCCGGCTCAAAGGGCGAAAAGCAGGCTTGCGATTATGCCGCAAAACAGATGAAGGAATACGGCTGCGACCGTGTTTATGTAGAAGGCTTCAAAGAAAATCCCGACTCATTCTACGGCTGGATTTATTTCACAATTTCATTCTGCTTCGCTGCTTACATTTCTTATTTCTTTATGCCTGTGCTTTCAATCGTGTTTATAGCACTCGGTCTTGCAA
>JAXJUJ010000125.1:0-14783 GCA_036309125.1 Acutalibacteraceae bacterium
CGTGTATGTAGGGGAGTCGTTTCGGCTCCCGCGGATTCCGTACAGATTTTGACGGGACGGGCGACCCGTCCCCTACGATATTGATTTGAAATCTGCCCGACAAACCCGAATTTGTCGATTCGTTCTGAAATTATATTTTTAGTGCGAGATTCTCGTTATAACAGGCTTTTTTGGACAGATATTTTATCAATCTACGTTCCTTCTCCAGTGGAAGAGGTACTGCTGTGCGATGCCTTCGACGTCTTTTGTGCATTCGGGCAAGCCTTCGGGATAAAGCTCCTGCATTATTCGTCTGACCCACACATCAACGGGGAATGCATCCACTCTGCCACAGCCGTAAAGAAGTGTACATTCTGCAACCTTTGCGCCTACACCCTTGATTTTGATAAGCTCCTCACGTGCTTCGTCGATGTCACAATATGAGAGCTTTTCGAGATTGACTTCACCGTTTGCAACCTTTTTAGCAGCATCAATTATGTACTTTGCCCTGAAACCTGAACGAAGTGGCGCGAGGTCTTCAACCGTCAGCTCTGCGAGTTTTTCAGCGCTTGGGAAGGTAAAGTCATCGTTGCCGAGATCCTCGCCGAAATTAGCGCTCAAACGCTCTATGATACCTTTGATGCGGGGAATATTGTTGTTCTGAGATATAATGAATGAGCACAAAGCCTCCCACGAATCCTGTCTGAGGATTCGGATTCCGGGATAAGCCTCGATCGCAGTCCGAAGATGACCGTCACTTTTCAGCCTTTCACAAACAGCAGCGTAATCACGGTCAAGGTCAAAATAATCTGCCCAGATTTTTTCATCACCTTCGGAAAAATCACCTTTTATTATGAGCGAATTTTCTTTTTGAGAAATATCAACAGCTTTTCCGAACGCTACTCCGTGCCAGATTCCGTCAGAATTTTCGCTCCAACGGAAAGCCTGACCGCAGTCAAGAGTGAGGGGAATGCTGAGAGTGTCCGTGTCATAGAAAATTATTGTATTTTTATCCAAATTTACTGTCATTTTACCACCTGTATAAAAGATGAATATTCATTTTGTAACTTTTTATAACCAAGTGTGTCAAGCGTTTTTTGACTAAAGTGAATAGAAAAAATACATAGTTTTTTCGGCAAAGTTTGTGCAAAATATTACTAAAAAATGCTTGACATATACACTTTGGTGATTGTTAATTAAATAACAAACTTTTGTTTTTTGACCTGAAAAGTGTGGAAAACTTTGATATATCAACGTTTTTGAACCGAGTTATCAACACTTTCCACACAGTTTTCCACACTTTTTAACCGATTTTTAAAGTTTTCCACACTTCCACAGAAAATTTTGGAAAGCCCATTTAATGTCATTTTCTGTCGATTTTTATTCACTTTTTTATGAATAAAAATCAGTTTGGCAGATAACACTACAAATGATAAATTCTGAAAGCAGAGGTGTATATTTTGCTCAGAGGAGTAAACCATCAGGTAGTGGAAGTAACAAAACCGTCGTGTGAATATTTTGAACGTGTAATTTTCTTTGTAAAACCCGAATTTTCGTCAGTCAGTGAGGGCACTTTACGCGAAAGAGCGAGTACAATTGCAGGTGATGCAGGTGCTCCGCCACCGTCAAAAGTGAAAAAAGCCAGACTTTTACTTGCAACGAGACTGATTTGTGCCGCAATGATCGGTGCAGCTGTAACAATTCTTGTCTCAAGACTGTTTTTCAGCTGATTTGCAGAAATCAGCCATACAGCAGTTTTTGCAGTCGGGACGTCTTGCCACGCAGACAGCTCTGCCGTGAAGCACACAGCGATGGCAGAAATCGTTGCTTTCCTCAGGAGGAAGAATTTTTTTGAGCTCAAGCTCAACCTTCAGAGGGTCCTTTGTTGCTACAAGCCCGAGCAGATTTGTGATACGGATAAGATGTGTGTCTGCGACAACTGCGGGCTTGCCGTAAATATCGCCGCAGATGAGGTTAGCTGTTTTTCTGCCGACCCCCGGAAGAGAAGTCAGGTCTTCGATATTGTCAGGCACTTTACGGTCAAAACGCTCAATGATCTGCTGTGCCATTCCGATTATATCACGTGCCTTCTGACGGTAAAAACCGCAGGAGTGAACCAATTCTTCAATATCCTCGACCTTTGCATTTGCATAGTCATCGAGAGTTTTATATCTGGAGAAAAGAGCAGGGGTGATGATATTGACTCTTGCATCCGTACACTGCGCCGAAAGTCGTGTTGCTACAAGCAGTTCAAAGTCATTTTCTGCATTAAGAGAGCATATTGCCTCAGGGTACTCTTTTTTGAGTGCCTCAACGGCAAGTAATGCTCTTTCTTTTTTTGTCATTGTTACCACCTCGTTTTCTGCAATCGTATTATAACAAAATGACGATTTTAATGCAACAAGGTGAAAGATATTCCTGTTTTTTCTTTAATCTTATTGAAATAAATTTTCATTATGTTATAATTTATCTGACTATTTATAGTATAAGCGAGGTCATAAAAATGAAAGAAAAAATCAAAGTTGCCGTAATCGGTATCGGTAACCGCGGAAGCGGAATGCTCAGCACAATCTGTATGATGGACGATGTTGATGTTATCGGCGTTTGTGACGAATACGAAGACAGAGCTCAGGACGGTATCAGACGTGTTGAAGAGAAAAAGGGTTACAAGCCTTTTGCAACTACAAATTATAAGGAAATCTTTGAGCTTGAAGGTCTTGATAGCGTTTATATCGCAACAGACTGGTCAACTCACGTTAAAATCGCTATTGAGGCTATGAAAAAGGGAATTCCTGCTGCTTCAGAGGTTGGCGGTGCTTACACACTTGAAGAGTGCTGGGAAGTTGTTGATACATACGAGAAGACAGGCGTATGGGCTATGTTTATGGAAAACTGCTGCTACGGTGAACGTGAGCTTATGATTCACAATATGGTCCGTGACAAGAAGTTCGGCAAGATTGTTGCTTGCTCAGGTAAATATGCTCACGACCTTCGTGATGAGGTTTGCTACGGTACAAAGAACAGACATTACCGTCTTCGCAACTACATTTCAAGAAACTGCGAAAACTATCCGACACATGCTCTCGGTCCCATCGCAAAGCTTCTTGATATCAACAGAGGTAACCGTTTTATTTCTCTTAAATCAGTTTGCTCAGGTTCATATGGTCTTAAGGATTTTGTCAAGAAGCACAAGGATCTTCACGATGAGCTTAAGAAGACAGAGTTTGCTCAGGCAGATATCGTAAAGACATTTATCACAACAGAGCGTGGAGAGGTTATTGACCTTACTCTTGATACTTGCCTTCCTCGTTTCTACAGCAGAGGCTACACAATCAGAGGTCTCAAGGGCCTTTATCAGGAAGACGGCGATATGGTCTACTTTGATAAAGAAAGCTACAGAAAGAAGGAATGGGATCAGTCCAATTTCTGGGGTAACGCAAAGAGATATGAGAGAAAATACAACCACGATCTCTGGAAGAACACAACTAAGGAAATGATGGAAGCAGGTCACGGCGGTATGGACTGGCACGTGCTTCGTGCCTGGGTTGAAACCGTAAAGAATGGCACTCTTCCTCCGATCGACGTTTATGATATGGCTGCATGGATGTGCATTACAGCTCTCAGTGAGCAGTCACTTCAGAATGACGGTGAAACTGTTGAAATTCCTGATTTCACACGCGGTAAGTATAAAAACCGTGAGCCTCAGGATGAAACACCTTATACAATCAAATAATAAATAAAAGGAGTTGTCAGCTATGTTGCAGTCAATTATCTCAGTTTTCATGGCAATTATCACTTTCTTTGGTTCATGGGGTGCGTCGCTTATGAATCCTGTTGCACCCGAAGACACAAGCGATTTTGTACCGGTACTCCGTTTTATGGTTGCGAGTGACACTCATGTTATGGCGGCTAATGATAAGCAGTACAGACGAATTCAGAAAGCTCTGAAAATGAGCTATGCAATCGCAGAAGCTGATGAAAATTACAAGACACTCGACGGTGTAATTTTTGCAGGCGACACAACAGATGACGGTCTTCAGTCACAGCGTTGCGCATTCAAGAGCGCTATTGACACTGTTATCAGACCCGAAACTCAGGTGATGCCGCTTCTTGCTCAGGCACACGACGGTGGCACTTATGACTACGAATCTCTCGATTATTTCAAAATGCTTCACGGAGTGGATGCAACTGATAACCATTATGTAATAAACGGCTATCACTTCATCACTATGTCAAGAGCTTATGTTGACGGTGTTCGTTATGCTGAATATCAGCGTGAATGGCTCAAGGCAGAGCTTGATAAGGCTGTAGCAGATGACCCGACAAAGCCGATTTTCTTCGCTCAGCACGAACACGTTGACAAGACTGTTTACGGAAGCTCAGATTTTGAAGGCTGGGATGATGAATTTTTCAAGGATATTTTTATGCAGTATCCTCAGCTTGTTCACTTCTCAGGTCACTCACATTATCCGTTGAGCCACCCGGGTTCATTGTGGCAGGGCGAATTCACAGCGGTAGGCACAGGCTCTCTTTATTACGTTGAGCTTACTGTCGAAGATGTGCGTACATATCATCCTGAAAATCACAAGGGTGAAGCACAGTACTGGATCGTTGAGGTTGATGCAGAAAACCGCGTAAGACTTATCGGTATTGACCTTGAAGAGGAAAAGGTGCTTGTTGAGTATATCCTTGACAATCCTGCCGACCCTGCAAACCGTGAATACACTCCCGAAAAGCAGGCAGCACGTTCAAAGGCCCCTGTTTTTGCTGATGATGCTGAAATCACAGTGAAGAAGTCATTGGGTAAGGTAAGCCTTACAGTACCTGCTGCAGCTTCAACTGACGGTATGCCGATCACTCTTTACAGAGTGTTCCTTTACGATGCGGACGGTAACGAGCTGAAGAAAGACTGGGTTCTTCCCGATTATTATTCAGCAACAGTTTCTCCGACAGTTACATTCAACCTCGGCAAACTTGATAAGGGTGACTACACAGCGAAGATCGTCGCTGAAACAGCGTATGGTGTTCAGTCAGCACCTGTTGAAGTTAGCTTCAGCAAATAAAATGATAAGACCTCGTAAAGCTGCTGCCTTACGAGGTTTTTGCTTTTCTGCAAATGAAAAAAGCACCTGCCGGAGCAAGTGCTTTCTGGAGCTAGTAGTCGGACTCGAACCGACGACCTGCGCATTACGAATGCGCTGCTCTACCAACTGAGCCATACTAGCATTTGTGCATGAGCTATTATAATATATCTTCTTTGAAAATTCAAGAGTTTTATCAAAATATTGTTTCGACACAACGGCTATAGAATTGTGTTTGACAAACTTTGTATAATGCTGTAAGATAAAATTACCAATAAAACAAGGGGGCAGAAATATGTCTAAAAATTGTCCGTATTGCGGAAATGTAGCGGATGACAATGCACAGGTTTGTGTTGCTTGCGGAAACGCTTTTCAGGTTGTGAATCAGGCATACCAACAGCCTGTATATCCGCCACAGCCACCGTATCAGCCACAACAGCCGAATTTTCAGCAGTATACATATCAGCAACAGCCGACATATCAGCCGTATGAACAGCAGAAGCCATCGCCTGTTGCACTCGTATGCGGTATTATAGGAATTGTGGTATCCTGGTTTTTCGCCTTGGCAGGACACGTTTTATCAATCGTCGGAATTGTATACGGTGTCAAGGAATACAAGAAAAACGGAAAAGTAGCAGGTCTTGTAGTAAGTATTGTCGGCGAAGTATGTTCTGTTATATCTTCGTTAATCGGAATAGTATCTGCGACAGGCATTATTGCGAGTATATTATAATCAAAAGAGATGCTCCCTTAAGAGCATCTCTTTTCGTTTATTACTTGATGATTTTTACTGCTGTGCCGTATGCGACGATTTCAGCTGCACCCTGCATAACTGCAGCACTACCGTATGTGATGCCGATTACTGCATCAGCGCCCAAAGCCATTGCTTCTTCAACCATTCTCTGTGTAGCGATTGCACGAGCCTCGTTGAGCATTTCTGTGTAGGATTTGATTTCACCGCCGACGAGGGTTTTCATTCCTGCCATAAAATCCTTGCCCATATGCTTTGTCTGAACGACTGAGCCTTTTACTACACCGATAGCTTCGATTTCGTGACCGGGTAAGTGGTTAATAGTTACGAGTTGCATAGTCTTCATCTCCTTGGTTTATTTCTTTTATTCTTTCTCTGAGTGCCACAACGATTCCGATGCAGACAACCAGATAAACAGCTATAAATACAAGTGATACAGGCAGAAGAATTATATCTTTGATTGTGAGAAAAACGAACAGAGTGATATATGCGAGAGAAAAAAGTATTACGAGTATAGTTATTATCACAGGTGCGATTTTCTTTTTCATACATATCCCTCCTACCTGAAATAATTATATCATAGTACTCCGGTAAAATCAAATAAATATTATTTACTGTTATAGGAAAATTTATGCGGTTATAATTTTTGAAAATTATATGGATTTATGCATCTGTGTGTGATATAATCTTTGCATTAAATGAAAGGGGACATTTGAAATGAAAAAATTTCTTTCGATTATGCTTGTGATTGTATTGGCATTTTCTTTTGTGACTATTGCTTCTGCAAGACTTGTAGGCGATGTGAATTCAGACGGAAAAGCGAATTCATCAGATGCTCTCGAGATTCTTCGCTTCGCAGTAGGTCTGACAGACGAAATCAACAAAACTTATGCAGACATCAATGCAGACTCAGTCATAAACTCGTCAGATGCACTTCTTGTGCTCAATATTGCCGTAGGTAAATATGAAGGTGACCTCGAGGTTGAAGATCAGCTCGTCACTTCATATAAAAAAGATACGATAGATCCGATTATGAAAACAGGCAATTTCACACTAAAAACACAGATGGATGCTGACGGTGTTACTGCTAATGTAACGACAATGGTCAAGGGTAATGATGTTTGCGTTGAGACAGCAATGGAGGGTATAACTGCAAGAGTTCTTATCCTTGGCAACAAAACATATCTCGTTATGCCGGACTTTATTATGCCTGGTGTAGGCGTGTATATGGAGTATCAGGAGCAGCTGAAGCCGAACACTGACGGTGCTGCTGATGCACAGTATGTGAAGTCAGAGTATGTGACTGTAGACGGTGAGAAGCTTGTCTGCGAAACATATAAACTTGCTGACGGTTCACAGTCTCAGTACTATTTCAAGGACGGAAAGTGGGTAATGCTCGCTGTTCAGCAGGATGGTGAATTCGTTTCTCAGAAGGTTGTCGAGTTTAAAAGCGGTGTGAAAAATTCATATTTCAGCCTTGACGGATTCATTAAGCTCGATCTTGAAGATAAATAAAATCTTTTCGCTTTTTCCAAAAGCCTCCTCATTCTGAGGAGGCTTTTTTGTGCCCTGAATATGTTTTGCAAAAAAGTAAAACTGTATTTACAGAACAAAAAAGCATGGTGGTTATAATAGCATCATCAAAGGTTAACACGTCGCGGTTAACAAATAAATAAAAACAAAGGGGTACATCAAAATGAAAAAGACAGTAAAAAACATCGTTTCAATCATCATCGCACTCACAGTAGTAATCCTTTCCACAATGACAGCTTTTGCTTATGACGAAGTGGAGTATAACGGCAAGTTTTATGATGCCAATCCGATAAACGTTGGCGAGGAAGTATTCGGAACAATAAAAGATTCGTACGATAAAGATTACTTCTGGTTCACAATTCCTTCAGACGGTTATGTTACAGTTACTGCTAATCACGTTCCCGGAACAAAAGTTAAGGGAATTGCAATTTTTTCATATGACGGATCAAGCTCAACAGAGTTTTTATACAGAGAGTTGAACAGTGGCGTTGAATCAGTAACCACACCGAAGCTTGGTCTTGAGGGTGGAAAGTATTACATCAGAATATCAGGTGTAACTTATGATGTAGCATATTCCTTCACAGTAAACTTCACTCCTGCAGATAATTGGGAAAAAGAGATTAATGATTCTCTCGCTTGTGCAACAGCGATGGAGGTCGGAAAAACTTTTTATGGTGCCGCAAATATAAGCACATCAGAGCACGATTGGTATAAGTTTACAATTGACGAAACACAGATGGTTTCAGTTAAAGTAGGTCACACATACGGTTCAGATAACACAACAGTTTATTTGTATTCATACGACGGCAACTCAACAAACTCTCTCACACATACTACAGTAGCAAGAAACAGTGATTTCGGCTCAACTGAAGCTATCAGACTTACATCGGGTACATACTATGCACGTATCACTGCAGGCAACCGTCAGGAATACAGTCTTGAAGTAATTGCATCTGATCCTGCATCAGGCTCAGATTCAGATGCAGATACAGCTTCTGAAGAAAACACACGTCCCAATCAGCCCGTTGCTCCCACAGCTCCTGAAGCAGAAGAAGTATACGAGGATGTAACTACTGAAGAATTCGAAGAGAATACAGATAACGTAGATGTCGAAGATACATATTATGAAGATGGTAACGCAGAGACAGATGAATATTACGAAGAAGTTTATGATGAGTATTATGATTATGGATACGATTCATCTCCGTCAGTTTCACCTATCGTTCTCATCATTATCATCAGCGCAGCCGTTGTCATTATCGCAGCTGTTTGCATCGTAATTGTTTTTGTGGTAAAAAAGAAATAAGATCTGAATACATAAGTTAAGGCTGTCTCAAAAGAGACAGCCTTTTGCTTTTAGTATAATAAAAAATGTTGACAAGTCTTAAAATATTGTCTACAACATAAATGAAAAGTGAAGAATTCAGAAACAACCCTATGTTTCTGAGAAATCAATTCAAAGGTGATGGAGTTTTTGAGATTCCAAAAATCGAAAAGGAGGAATTAAAACTTGAAAATGTAGAGCTAATCGGATATGATAAACTCAGTGAAAATGAAACTGATAAAATCGTTCATTTCTTTTTAGATGACTACAAGTTTGAAGTTATGTGGAATGAATACAACCCCGAGACCGCGGAATCCGGAAACAGGATTGAATTTTAATCCGTTTAAATGAAAGGAGATTGTTTTATGAATAGATTTGAGCTTTTTTGTCTTATGTTTTTTGCGATAGATACACAATGGGATAATAGTCCAAGCGAAGTGTTAGGCGATTTTTTAAGCAGTGCTAATCCGTTCTTTTTTGATGATATTGGATCTGCGGATCCATCTTGTTATGATGATTTTTGTAAATCTGTAAATGAAAACATTGTTGAATTGAACGACAGTTACAAAATAGCTAAAACTTATATCGAAAATCTCGGTATTTTGGAGGTTACTGAAGCTTTCAAGAAAACAAATGAAACTCAGTGGCTCGAAGCTGCAAAAAAATATTTGTCCACACATCATAAGGGAGAATTTTAAAGATTTGACAAAAACAGCGTAGATTTCAGTCTGTTCGGGTCTGTACCTTGAAGAACCTTTAAATACAGGAGTGCTTAAGTAAAAGGCGACACTATACAAAATGGTGGCATCAACAACCCTTCACTTAATTGGAATAATGGAACTGGTTACAGTAAGCCGAAAGGAGTATTTATTATATGAATCGAAAATACCAAAAGCAATCTTACAAAACTCTGTTTTCTCTTTTAGAAAGTTTTTACAATGAAACAAAAAATGATTCCGTAGGGATCTTGTTAGGAAGTATGGATTCCGAACTGTTTGACGGAAGTGATTCTGCTGATCCTGCTGCTTTTGAAGATTTCTGCGATTGCTTGAATGATTGTTATAAAAATACATCAACAGAAAATATACAAACGGCATTTTTAGCTGCAAAACAGTTTTTGAAATTTTATAAAAATGAATTTGGATTTAACCTTTCAGATGTTGAAGAATATATTGATTATAAAAAATTCGAAGAAGAATTCGTTAAATTAATATAACAGAGTGAGAAATATGCTTGAGAAAAACGACTGGAGACTCTTTAATCAAAAAGAGTTTTTAATGAACGCCAAACTTAAAAAGACAGACTATACCAAGCCGTCAGACAAATGGGATCACGATCACTGTGCATTCTGTTGGGATAAATTCAGTGAGAACGAAGGAGACCTGCGGCAAGGTTATTGTACTCTTGACAAAAAATATTGGGTTTGTGAAGAATGCTATAACGATTTCAAAGAAATGTTTAACTTCACGGTCGCTGACGATAAAAACAACTGAAACTACTGCCATCCGAGAATTCAAAAACTCGGATGGTTTTATTTTTGTATGAATTGTGAAAGTTTCGCACTGCACGGACTTTCAAACCGTCCACAACGACACCGTGGTTGTTAAACTGTTCAAGGGCTTCGAATGAAGCGACGAATTTTGTTTTAAAATTCATCCGTAAGGGTCGATGCGTATTCGTATTGTTCATCCACGCACAAGCAACAAGAACCTGTCTCTGTGTGAGAAATTCCTATAGCCTGTGTCTTCATATTTAATATGTAAGATGAAAAGTTTTTTAATAAAAACAAGAACCAGACATCGATGTAAAATTCGGTGTCGGGTTTATTGGTTATTATGTCAATATAATAAGTCTGTAAAAAGTTTTATAATATTTTTAGATTTTTTATGTCACAAATCGTGTTTTTGCTGACTACTAAATAGAAAGCAAAAAGGGGGTGCATACGGTGGACGAAAAATTGAATATTGAACAGTTTATAAATGACTGTTATGAGAAGTATTATCAAAGCTTACATAAATACTGCCGTGTGCGTCTCGGTGAGTTCAGCGAACACGCGGAAGATTGTGTGCAGGATGCTTTCGTCATACTTCAACGAAAACTTGCTGAAGGCGAAAAGATAGAACAGCCGAGGGCGTTCCTTTACAGAACAGCTGACAATTTCGTCAAACGGACGACGGAGCAATATATTAAGGAGCGTACTCGTACGGTCGACCTTGATACAGCAGAGAATACACCTGCACCGCCGATAATATCCGATGATTTTGATTATGACGAATTCGCGCGAATTCTTATAGCTACCCTGACTCAGCAAGAGCAGGAATTATACATACTGAAATATGTACAACGAAAATCGCTGAAAGAAATTGCAGAAATGCTTGAAATTCAACCGACAGCTGTGGCGAAAAGAGTTTCCAGACTGCGACAACGGATAAAAGACTTGATTTACGAACAGAATTTTTTCGAATGAGGTGATACCGTGAACGAGATTAAAATAAATAAAACAATTCTCAATGAAATTTTAGATGAAAACACATTGAAAGCTGAAATCGCAGAGATTCTTAATGATGTGATTGACAAAGAGCTTGAAAAAGACGAACCGGATTGTGATTTGATTGATGAATGTATAGATATACTCGATAATCTCGAAAACGATGATTATTCAAAGGTTATTCCTTTTATCAATAAAACTTATAAAGGCAGATTCAGTAAGAGGGTATGGAGCATACTTGTTGCTTGTGCAATTATACTTACAGCTTCAATCGGTACAGTTGCTGTCGGCTACACGGTAGAAAAAATCCGAGAAGCAAAAGAAGCGGAGAAAACAACGACCACAACAGTAACGACAACCACTACTACAACAACTACAACGACCACACAGACAACCGTTGCAATCACTCCGCAGAAACTTCTGCTGAACTTTGATTCATCATTCAAGGATGAGTATATCGTCGGTGAAAAGTTTGAACCGAACGGAATCGTTGTGAAAGCAGAAATGTCTGACGGTAGTATTAAAACCCTCTCTGCCGATGAATATGAAATCGTAACTGACAAAAACTTCGGCAAAGAGGAAAAATACGAAACCGTTACGGTCAGATACAATAACCTAACCGAAACATTCAAGGTAAGAGTTCTGCGCGATGAAGGCACAAAGGTTCTCAATTCCGTTTATGCCGCATTTCCTGATGACTTCGATTTTAAAACGGACGATATCAACAACATTGACATTACAGGAATGGAGGTCTATGCCGTTTACAGCGATAGGTCGGAAGAAAAGCTTTCCTCTGATAAATATACGGTTGAAACCGAAATTCTTCCTGACGGTAAAACAGCAATGATTACGGTAAAACACGAGTCGGTTTATGCTCAGTTCGGCATAAAAGAAAGGCAATAAGGTGTGGCTATGAACAAAACTTTTTCTAAAATACTTTCGCTCATTCTGGCAGTTATTTTAACTGTCGGAATGTTTGGCGTTTTTGAATTTGAAATACGTTCTGATGCACATGAGCATGAAAATAACGATTGGATATACAGCTTAGGTGATACTGACGGTTTCGCTACCATTGACAGCTATGAAGGTACAGATGCTGTTGTTGAAATTCCGTCTATGCTTGGCGGTAAAGAAGTTAAGGTAATCGGTGCCGGTGCGTTTATGGGTAACAAAACGCTTAAAGAAGTTACCATACCTTCGACAGTAACGGAAATACGTGTAAATGCTTTTTCAGACTGCACGGCTCTTAAAACCGTAAATATGACCGACGGTGTGACATCTATAAACGAATCTTTTAAAAACACAGCCATTGAAACAATAACAATTCCCTCAACAGTCAGATATCTTTACATCGGCGCCTTCGCAGGATGTAAAATTTCAAAAATTCTCGTCGAGGGCGAACACTCCAGTATTCTGAATTTCTCTTTTTCAACCGCAGAGTCTAAACGTCTTAATGAAGATGCAGAAATTATCTTCAAAGGTCTTCCGAAGGTAAACACTGACTTATCACTTCGGAAAAATAAATTTGTATTCAGTTATGAAGACGGAAATTATTGTTACCGACCAAATTATTCAGACGAATCTGAAGAAACAATTATTGACAAGAAACTTAATGTTGAATATAAAATCGTTAACGGAGAAGCAACTATTGTCAGAGCGAATAGTAATATTATTCCTGATACTCTCGGTGGTTATCCTGTTACCGCAATAGGAGAGTTTGCTTATTCAGAGCATTCAGACGTCGGTAGCTCCTGGAACAGCCCTGTCAATACTAATCGCGTTTATGGTTTCAAAAAACTTGTGGTACCTGAAGGTGTTAAAACTATAGGAAGATATGCTTTTTCCGCTAATATATTTTCATATCTTGAAGAAATTGTTTTACCTGAATCGTTGGAATATATAGGCTACTGCGCCTTTTATAACAACAAATTTCTCAAATCGATAACCATTCCGTCCGGAGTAAAGAGTATTCCAGACCGTTTGTTTTATAACTGTCCCAATCTTAAAAATATTGTGCTGCAAGACGGGGTTAAAGCAATCTGTGATAATGCATTTAGTATAACCACAGATGCAACTGAGCTTACTGATAATCCTCAGTTCAACGTAACACTTCCTGACAGCATTGAATACCTCGGCAACGGATTGTTTTCAAAATGCAATTATGTGCAAAAGGTTACGTTACCCCCGAATTTAAAAACACTTCGCGGTACGTTCACTGATATGACCGATTTAAAAGAAATTGTGTTCAATGACTGCTTACAGGAAATCGGCGACAAAACCTTTATGGGATGCACTTCGTTGACGGAAGTTAACCTTCCTGACAGCGTAAAAACCGTTACAAAAAAAGCTTTTCAGGATTGCGAAAGTCTTAAAAAGGTTTATATGTCAGAGAATGTAAAATACATACCGTCTATGGCTTTCTATAACTGTACTTCGCTCACTGATTTTACGTGGAATGCTGAAGAACAAAAAATAGAAGGCAATGCTTTTGAGGGTTGTTCAATTAAAAACTTCGATTTTTCAAAAGCTCACGGAATCAGTAAAGGTGCGTTTAAAGAGTCACAAATCGAGGAAGCAAAAATCGGAAAACCCGAATACTTCACAGAAGAAAAAATAGGAATCGGAGCACAGAGCTTTATGAGCTGCAGTGAGCTGGAGACGGTTGCTCTCGGCGGAAACGTGGACGAGGTCGGTTCTCAGGCTTTTGCAGAGTGTGAAAACCTTGAAACAGTTATCATTTCAGATTCTGTTGAAAAAATTTCCGATGACGCTTTTGAGGGATCTGAAAAAGTAACGATATTCTGTTTTGAAGATTCTTACGCTGAAACTTTTGCGATAGAAAACAGAATCAAGGTTACAACTCTCGTTGTAGATCCTATTCCTAATCAGACCTACACTACAAAAGAGATAAAGCCCGAGCTCACGGTTTCAATGTCATCACAGACTCTCGGCAGAAACGAATACTCAGCAGATTATTTTAATAATATTAATGTAGGAACTGCGAGTGTTATTGTTACAGGTTCAGGTAAATTTGATATGTTGGTGTCAAAAGCTGATTTTGCAATCATAGCCAAAAATATCAATGATGTTCAGATTTCCGAAATCCGTCCTCAGATATATACAGACACAGCGGTCACACCTGAAGTATCAGTCAAATATAATGGTGTGAAGCTGAAGGAAGGAAAAGATTATCAGCTTTCTTATGAAAACAACAATTCAGCAGGTACGGGTACAGTTAAAATCAAGGGCATAGGAAATTATAAAGGTACAGCTTCAGTTAACTTTGAGATAACTCAAAAAGAAACGAGTGCAATTGAACGTTTCTTCAATGCCATAGCCGGTTTCTTCAATATGATCTGGAATTGGTTTGTCGGGTTGTTCAAGTGATTTTTTAAATTATTAAACCACATACAAAATATCTCTATTAGCCGGGTGTTCGTAAGGACACTCGGCAGTTTTATTCGCTTTGCGGTGAGTGATATTGCTCACCGACGAAATATATCGAAATCGTTCTGTTTTAACGGTCGATTCGTGAATCAACCCTACGATTGTTATTTCAAAACATCCCGATAAATTCGGGTTTGTCGGGGTGATTTTTGCGCGATTTTAAATAGTGCGTTGCCTCCC
>JAXJUJ010000126.1:0-4178 GCA_036309125.1 Acutalibacteraceae bacterium
AAATATCGTTGTTTTCTTTAAAAATATCCCCCAGTCACGACTTCGTCGCGCCAGCCCCCTTTAGGCAAGGGGGCCATATAACTGCACTATCAAAGATCGTGACAAACCCGAATTTGTCGAAAGGTTTTATTGCAACAAAAACACCTGCAAAGATTGTTTAATCCTTGCAGGTGTTGTGTATTATAAAACAATTATTTTTTAATCTGCCAGAAGCCGACCTTTCTCATTACCTTTGAAAGAGTCTTATTAGCGATATAAGATGCTTTCATTGCACCCTCTGCGGCACATTTCTCAAGGTATGCCTTGTCATTCATAAGCTCGTAGTATCTGTCCTGTACAGGCTTGATGCTTTCGATAACGCTTTCGGCAACAGCGAGCTTGAAGTCACCGTAACCCTTGCCGTCAAATTCTTTTTCGATTGCATCGTAGTCAAGACCTGTGCAGCAGGAGTAGATTGACATAAGGTTGTTGATGCCGTCCTTACCGTCAGCGTATCTTACCTTAGCCTCTGAGTCTGTGACAGCAGATTTGAACTTCTTACGGATATCATCAGCAGTGTCAAGAAGAGCGATTGAAGCCTTCGGGTTCGGGTCTGACTTTGACATCTTCTTTGTCGGATCCTGAAGTGACATAACTCTTGCTCCCGCTTTGCCGATGTACGGATTGGGAATTGTGAAAGTGGGGGAGTAGATGCCGTTGAAACGCTCAGCGATATCTCTTGCAAGCTCGAGGTGCTGTTTCTGGTCAGCACCGATAGGCACGTAGTCTGCCTGATAAAGAAGAATATCTGCAGCCATAAGAGTCGGATATGAGAAAAGACCGACGTTGATGTTGTCAGCGTGTTTTGCTGACTTATCCTTAAACTGAGTCATTCTTGCAGCTTCACCGAACTGAGTGTAGCAGTTAAGAATCCATGCAAGCTCAGCGTGCTGAGGTACGTGTGACTGAACGAAAACTATATTCTCTTCAGGGTCAAGACCGATTGCAAGAAGCAAAGCGTACATCTCAAGTGTCTGCTTACGAAGCTTTGCAGGGTCCTGACGGACTGTGATTGCGTGAAGGTCAGCAACAGCATAGAGACAGTCATTATCCTTGCTCATAGATGCCCAGTTTTTGAGCGCACCAAGGTAGTTGCCGAGTGTGGGAACACTTGTAGGCTGGATAGCGCTGAGTACTCTTGCTTTCTTTTCTGTATTTTCCATAATGATACCTCCGATGTGTAACTGCTGACTATTCTAACACATTTAAACGGGATTGTAAATCATAAATATTTGTGATACAATACTTTTTGTTGATAGGAGTGATTATTTTGGCAAAATTTGACTGTGTACTGCTCGATTTTGACGGCACTGTTGCCGATACGAGCGAAGGAATTTTTGAAGGAATACGTTACGGAATCAGAATGGAAGGATTACCTATGCCGAGTCCCGAGGATATGAAGACGTTCATCGGACCTCCGCTGAATGAAGGCTTCCGTAATCATTATCCTGACATAAGCGACGATCAGATTGAGATGCTGATTATTCATTACAGGGCAAAGTATTCTGTCGACGGATATTATAAATTCAAACTTTTCGACGGAATGGAAGATTTGCTTCTGACTCTTCGTGCAAACGGAATCAAAACGGGCATTGCGACTTCTAAACCACAGGTCTTTATGGATCACATTGTAAAAACCTGTGACCTTGCAAAGTATTTTGATGTTGTTGTCGGCGCAGAGTCTGACAAGCTTGATGCAGGCAAGAAGGAAATTATTGAAAAAGCTTTCAATACCCTTAAACAGTACGGCTGTGAAAAACCACTTATGGTTGGCGACACAAAGTACGATATACTTGGCGCAAAGGATGCAGGCGTGCCGAGTATGGCTGTAACCTTCGGCTTCGGAAGCGTTGACGAAATGATTGTCGCAGGTGCAAATTACGTTGTGAAGAATTGCGAAGAAATCAAGGATATTGTGTTAGGATAAAATAAATCCCACTTCGTTTGAAGTGGGATGTTTTTATGCCTTTTTTCTGAACAGAAAGTAATCTGAAACGGCCGCGACCGCACACCCTACAGCATAACACGCTATGTCTGCCCGGGCGAATGATGTGCCCATCATAGTGACGAGCACGGGATTGGTTATTCCAAGCACATCGACGTAGTTGAAATACTGTCCGACCTCAATGAGTGTCGCAAAAATCATAACATAAATACTCATCAGTCTGAATTTCTGAGGAAAAACAATTCTTGCAAAGCTCCATACGAGAACGGTTACTATCATATCTCCCACATAAGGCCGTACAAAATCGTCGTGCACATAGAGTGCAATCAAAACCTCAACAATAAAAAGGAAAATAAATGCTGCAAGAAAAAGCAGTCTCTTTTTTAATATTGCTGATTTCATACAATCACCTCTGACATCAGTATATCACACAGCACATATTAATGCAAACGAAAAGACGGTGCCTAAGCACCGTCTTAGTATTTTAGTTTTCAAGTGTGATAAGGTTGATACACTTTGAGGGGCAGACATCGGTACATTTACCGCAGCCTGTACATTTTGAAAAGTCAACCTTGGCACAGAAATTCTCAACCTTAACAGCGTCGAATTCACAAGCCTTGACACACTTCATACAGCCGATACAGCCGAGCTCACATTCTTTACGTGTGACAGCACCCTTATCCTTGTTGACACAAAGAACGACAGCCTTTGCCTCGTGAAGGGGCATCATCTTGATAATGCCGTTGGGGCAGGTTTTAAGACACATCTTACAAGCCTTACAAATCGCAGGGTTAACACGTGCGACACCGTCGCAGATGCTGATTGCTTCGTAAGGACAAGCGCGCATACAGTCACCAAGACCGATACAGCCGTAGATACATTCTTTCGGACCGCCAAAAAGCTGTTTTGCCATCTGACAGGATTCAACACCGTTGTAAACCATCTTTGTTTTGGCTTTTTCGCAGAAGCCCTGACAAGTAACAACAGCCGCTGAGGGAGTAACATTACCTGCAGAAAGACCTGCAATCTCGGCGATCTGAGCAGAAACGTCATTTCCACCGGGTGCGCAGAGTGCAGTGTTTTTTGTAATGCCCTTTGAAAGAGCAGCAGCGTAACCGTCACAGCCTGAGAATCCGCAGGCACCACAGTTTGCACCGGGGAGACATTCACGGATTGCTTCAGCCTTTTCATCAACGGGTACTGCCATAACAATTGATGCTACGGCAAGAGCGAGACCTGCAATAAGACCGATGGCAGAAACAATAAGAACTGCTAATAAAATTGGATTCATATTTCTGCCCTCCCTTATGCAAAGATGTTTTCAACGACTCCTGCAAAGCCGAGGAAAGAAAGTGATACGAGTGAAGCTGCAACGAGTGTGATCGGAAGTCCTTTAAGGAATTTCGGAATATCGCAGGATTCAAGTCTTGAACGTACACCTGCAAACATAACCATTGCAACAAGGAAGCCTACACCGCCGCCGATTGCGCAGATAAGTGACTCAACGAAGTTGTAGCCATTGTCAATGTTGAGTGTAACAACACCGAGAACTGCACAGTTTGTTGTGATAAGCGGAAGATAAATTCCAAGTGAATTATAAAGAGACGGAATGTACTTTTTAAGTACGATTTCGACCATCTGAACAAGTGCTGCGATAACGAGGATGAATACTATTGTCTGAAGGTATTCAAGGTTGTTTGCAACAAGGAGATACTTGTTGATGGGGTAGGTAACCGCAGTCGCAAGAGCCATAACGAAGATAACTGCGAGTGACATACCGACTGCTGTGTTAACCTTCTTCGAAACACCGAGGAAGGGACAGATACCGAGGAATTTAGCAAGAACAAAGTTCTGGGTAAGAATCATTGTAAGGAAAATGCTGACTAAGGTTTTGGTCATTTCCATTATGCTTCAACCTCCTTTTTCTCGCAGGACTCTTCGGTTGAGCGTATTGCACAGGACTTAGCCATCGGACAGTTTTCACAGCCCTTAAGCTCTGCCTTGGGTTTGCCCTTTGATTCAGCGAGTTTATTTGAAAGAGCCATTACAAGACCGTAAGTAAAGAAACCGCCGGGAGCAAGGATGAAGATAAGCATCGGGTTTTCGTTAAGGAAGGGGACTGAGAAGCCGTTGAAGCTGCCGCCGATGAGTCCGCCGATACCTGCGAGGAATGTACCTGCGCCAAGGATTTCAC
>JAXJUJ010000127.1:0-2378 GCA_036309125.1 Acutalibacteraceae bacterium
GATATGCCTTATTTACCTGATGGTACTCCTCTGGATATCGTTCTTAACCCTCTCGGCGTACCTTCACGTATGAATATCGGTCAGGTGCTCGAAGTACACTTAGGCTTCGCTTGTAAGGCTCTTGACTGGCATATAATGACACCTGTATTCGATGGTGCTCACGAATCGGATATCCGTGACTGCTTTGCAAAGGCAGAAGCAGAGAGAGCTGATTATAAGGACAAGGATACAGCTAAGATCGACTTCTCAAGAATTCCTATGAACCCCGACGCAAAGACAGTTCTTATCGATGGTAGAACAGGCGAAAAGTTCGATAGCCCTGTAACTGTAGGTTATATGTACTATCTCAAGCTCCACCACCTCGTTGACGATAAGATCCACGCACGTTCAACCGGTCCTTACTCACTGGTAACACAGCAGCCTCTCGGCGGTAAGGCACAGTTCGGTGGTCAGCGTTTCGGTGAAATGGAAGTTTGGGCACTCGAAGCTTATGGCGCTGCTTATACGCTTCAGGAAATCCTTACAGTCAAGTCTGACGATATTATCGGTCGTGTAAAGACTTATGAAGCAATTGTAAAGGGTGATCCCGTTCCTAAGGCAGGCGTTCCTGAAAGCTTTAAGGTTCTTATCAAGGAACTTCAGTCACTCGGTCTTGATATCAAGGTGCTTGATGAGGACAAGAACGAAATTGACCTTAAGCAGACCTTTGATGATGACGATGAGGTAGGCGTAATCGCAGGTGATGACACATTTGATTATGTTGCCGATGAAGAATCTATGGATGACTCGTTCATCAAACAGGATATAGATGATGACAGCGAATTCTATGCAGGAAAAGACGACGATGACGATGATTTCGGCTTCGGAGACTTTGACGATGAAAGCGATGTAGAGGATTACGACGAATAATCGTAATCCGAAGCTTGGCTGAGGTTAGTTTAAAGATAAAGAGAAACTACAAATTTATAAAGAATAGAGGTCTGTAAATTGGCATTTAATACTTTTGATTCAATGATGATCGGTCTTGCCTCACCTGACAAGATCCGTGAGTGGAGCTACGGTGTCGTAGAACGCCCCGAAACAATCAACTACCGTACACAGAAGCCTGAAAAGGGCGGTCTGTTCTGCGAAAAGATATTCGGACCCCAGAAGGATTGGGAATGCTCCTGCGGTAAGTACAAGAGAATCCGCTTTAAGGGTAAGATATGCGAACGCTGTGGCGTTGAAGTAACACGCAACAAGGTAAGACGTGAACGTATGGGTCATATCGAGCTTGCTGCTCCTGTTTCACATATCTGGTATTTCAAGGGTACACCCAGCCGTATAGGTCAGATGCTTGACATATCACCCAAAAGACTTGAAGAAGTTTTATACTTCACAAAGTATATAGTAGTTGATCCCGGCGATACAAGCCTTATGAAGGGTCAGCTTCTCAACGAAAAAGAATACGCTGATATGAGAGAGCGTTATGAAGATGATTTCAGAGCAGAAATGGGTGCAGAAGCAATCAAGGAAATGCTTGCTGAGATCGATCTTGACAAGCTTTCTGAAGAATTAAAGGCAGAGCTTCAGGAAACTCAGCAGGGACAGAAGCGTGTAAAGCTCTTAAAGAGACTGGATGTTGTAGAAGCATTCAGACAGAGTGGTAACCGCCCCGAATGGATGATCCTTGATGCGATCCCTGTAATTCCTCCGGATATTCGTCCTATGGTAATGCTGGATGGCGGTCGTTTTGCGACTTCCGACCTTAACGATCTTTACCGTAGAGTTATAAACAGAAACAACCGTCTTATGAAGATGAAGGAGCTTCATGCACCTGAAATCATCGTAAGAAACGAAAAGAGAATGTTACAGGAAGCTGTTGACGCACTTATCGACAATGGCAGACACGGCAGAGCTGTAACAGGACCTTCCAACCGTCCTTTAAAGTCTCTTTCCGATATGCTTAAGGGTAAGCAGGGTCGTTTCCGTCAGAACCTTCTTGGTAAGCGTGTTGACTATTCAGGCCGTTCAGTTATCGTAGTAGGTCCTGATCTTAAGATGGATCAGTGCGGTCTGCCTAAGGAAATGGCAATCGAGCTCTTCAAGCCCTTTGTAATGAAGGTGCTTGTTGAAAGAGGCGTAGCAAACAATATCAAGAATGCAAGAAAGCTTATCGAGCAGGCAAAGGATCCCATTGTATGGGATATCCTTGAAGAAGTAATCAAGGATCACGCAGTTCTTCTTAACCGTGCTCCTACACTTCACAGACTTGGTATTCAGGCATTCTCACCCGTACTGGTTGAGGGTCGTGCTATCAAGCTTCACCCGCTCGTATGTACAGCCTTCAATGCTGACTTCGACGGTGACCAGATGGCGGTGCATCTGCCCCTTTCTGA
>JAXJUJ010000128.1:0-10894 GCA_036309125.1 Acutalibacteraceae bacterium
CTGCATACGGTTGGCCCGTTCTTTGACGACAACGTAACCTTCAATGCACTTGAAATCTACAATAAGGTTTCAGTTCTTGATTTTGACGGTTTGTTCGGAATGTTTGGTTCACCGCTTCTCGGCAGCGCATTCATCTGCCTTGCAGTTTCAGCAGTAACTATCGTTTTGGCAGCACTTTGTGCTATCCTCAGCCTCCTTATGAGCCTTCTTTCAAGCTCACCTAAGGGCTTTATCAGAAACATCATCCTTGCAGTGCTCGGTGTTGTTTCTACAACAGCTTCTATCGTTTGCTACAATATGTTTATTTCAAAGATCACACCTGTTCTTCCCGGTTTGGTTGAAGGTGGAGTAAGCTTTGGTGCTTACTGTGTAATCGCTGCTTTTGTGATTCTTATCGCAATCAACGTAGTTATCAAGGTTAAGGGTATCAACGTTAAGTACAAGCAGTGCTACATCGACAGCGTTCCTTATGAAGTATTCGTTGAAAATTTCGGTGATAAGAAATATGATCTTGCAGCAGTTGAAGAAATCAAGGATGAGTTCAACAAGCTCAAGGATAAATACGAAGAGAAGAAAACAGCATAAAATCAAGGAGTGGTAAAACCACTCCTTTTCTTTTACCCTATCACAAAAGAAAGACCGTCGGAACTCCGACGGTCTTATTATTTTAATCTGATCAGATTTCAGGGATAACAACTTCAACTTCCTTGCCAAGCTCTGCTGACTTAACAATATGGTCGATGATTGCCTGATTGTAGAGAATCTGGCTTGTCGGGATCGGAGCTGACTCACCGTTTGCAATAGCGTCAAGGAATGAACGGCACTTCTTGTAGAAGAGACCCTTACCCTTGTTTTCGATGAGAGGAACAACTGTTTCAACCTGCTCACCTGCTACGTCGTGGTAAATCTTCATCGGACCTGACATTGAGCCATTCCAGCAGTCTGTTGACGGAATTCTGAGGGCACCTTCCTTACCAAAGATGATTGTATCACCAGGTGTGTCAGGATGCATAGCCCATGAAATACGGAAGTCAAGGATAATGCCACCTTCAAGACGAACAAACGCTGCTGCGAAGTCTTCAACATTGAAGCGTGCTGCATCTTCAGGGTTGTTGTACTTCGGGTTTGATCCGAAGAAGCCTGATGTGTAACCTGATACTGTAAGTGGCTTCGGATAGTCGATTGCGTTGAGAACAACGTCAAGTGAGTAACAACCGATATCACCCATAGCACCGATACCTGCAGTTTTCTTTTCGATGAATGTGCTGTTGGGCACACCACGTCTTCTGCCGCCACCTGTCTGGATGTAGTAAATCTCGCCGAGTTCGCCTGACTGAACGATCTTTCTTACCATCTTCATATTTTCGTCGCCACGGGGCTGGAAGCCGATTGAAATAAGCTTTCCACTTTCCTTTTCAGCCTTCATGATTTCAACTGCTTCTTCAGTTGTAACGCACATTGGCTTTTCGAGAAGAACGTTAACACCCTTCTTAAGAGCATAGATTGAACACTCAGCGTGTGTCATATTGTATGTACATACGCTTACTGCGTCAAGTTCTGTTTCAGCATCAAGGAGCTCCTTGTGGCTGGGATAGAATCGAACGTTGTCAAGTCTGCCGTCCTTATTGTATCTCTTAGCAAACTTTTCAGCCTTACCGGGGATAAGGTCTGCCATTGCTACGATATCAACATCGTCCATTTCGAGATAGCTTTCAAGGTGAGCTTCTGCGATCCAACCTGTACCGATGATACCAACCTTAAAACGTCTGCCTGTGTCGACTGCTTCTTCTTCAACAGTCTGAGTAAATTGATTCAATACTGCGTCTGACATATTAAAAACTCCTTATTTGTTAATTTCTTTGATATAATCAATGCTCATCTGAGCACATTCAACGGGTGTTTTGCCCAATGACGGCTGATCCTGCTCAACAACAACCCACAATGTTTCAGCTTTTTTACAAGCTTCAAGAATTGCAGGGAAATTCTGAACACCGTAGCCGCAGGGACGGAAGCCGAATGCCTCCTCTTCCTCAGCATCCTGTGCACCATCATCGATGCCGATAAGCTGATAAAGCTTTGCGGGTTTGCCCTTGCCGCTCATATAGAAGTCCTTGAGGTGAACAACAGGTGCTCTGCCTGTATACTTTTCAATATAAGCTGCAGGTTCTTCACCGCCGACATTTACCCAACAGGTGTCAAGCTCTGTCTGAAGCTCATCTGCTGAAAGTGTGCTGTAAAGAAGGTCAAGACCGTAAACATCGCCGACCTTTTTGAATTCGAAGTCGTGGTTGTGATAAAGGAATGTGATTCCGTATTTCTTGCCGATCTGAGCAAACTTTCTGATACCCTCAACTGTTTCGTCGAAAAGCTCAGCACCGGGGCGTCTTTCCTCAACAGCGTAAGGAATAGCAATATACTTACAGCCGATTTCAGCGTAATCTGCAATCACCTTTTCAGGATCAGCAGCAAGCTCGTCATAAGCAACGTGTGCAGAAATCGGAGTAAGACCTACTTCTGCAAGTAAAGCTTTGATATCAGCAGGATTCTTTTCAAAAAGACCTGCAAATTCAACGCCGTCATAGCCCATTTCTTTTACTTTTTTGATTGTGCCTGCAAAATCCTCCGCCATAGCATCGCGTACGGAATAGAGCTGCAACGCAACAGGAAAACTCATAATAATACCTCCCATGGTAGTTTGCTTCATTCTAACACATCGAATAACGAAATACAATATATTAAAATAATTTTTGTGCAGATTAAACGTAAATCAGCTCAGAAATTATAGTGTTTGACAAGAGAAATCCCTCTCTCGTAAGAGCAATTGAAGTGTCATTAACAGTAACCAACCCCTGTTTTTCAAAGAGTTTCGCCTTTTCGATCACTTCGTCAGACAGATTTTTATGGTATTTTTCATAATACTCATTAAAAACCAGTCCTTCCTTAAGTCTTAAGCGAAGCATAATGTATTCTTCTTCGTCACCGCCCGTACCGTCTGCTATCGGTTCTTCACCGATAATGTAAGATTTTATATCCCTCGGGTAACAAAAACGTACCCCACCAAGAAAAGAATGTGCCGACGGACCTATGCCGAGATATTCTTCACCGTTCCAATATTTCAGATTATGTTTTCCTTCATATCCCGGTTTTGCGAAGTTTGAAATTTCATAGTGAACAAAGCCATTCTCCGTCAATCGTTCTGATAAATAAAGATACATATCTGCAGTTGTATCCTCGTCAGGCAGATTCAGCTTTTCTGCATTATTATAATAGTATGTACCCTCTTCTAATTTGAGCATATATGCACTGATATGAGGAACTCCCGTTTCAATACAGAAAGTAATCGTTTCCTCAAGGCTTTCCATTGTCTGCTCAGGCACGCCGAGCATTACGTCAAGGGTAATATTTTCAATCCCTGCTTTTCTTGCTGCTTCAATACATCTGAGTACCTTTTCCCTGTCAGCTACTCTGCCGAGCTTTTTACGTTCAGAATCAACAGCTGACTGCATACCTAAAGAAATGCGGTTTACTCCCGCACGTGCAACAGCTTCAAAAAATCCATCCTCAACAGATGAAGGATTGCATTCAACGGTTATTTCTCCGTCAACGTCAAAAAGTTCTTTTGCTCTGCGGACAATCAACGCTATATTCGCTCCGCCAATCAGAGAAGGTGTACCTCCGCCAAGATACAGTGTATCAGCCATTTTGTCAGTATTTCCACGCCACTCTTCCAGACTTTCAAGCACACAGGCAGTATACTCATCATAGCCGACAGAGTCAGATCTCATTGAGTAAAAGTCGCAGTACGGACATTTCGACTTGCAAAAAGGTATATGAATGTATAAACCGATATTTTTCATAAACATCACCAAAAAAGGACGGCAAGTGCACCCACCTGCCGTCCGTAAAATTATTTATTCATCAAGCTTAAGGACAGCCATAAATGCATCCTGCGGAACTTCTACCGTACCGAAGTGACGCATACGTTTTTTACCTTCCTTCTGCTTTTCAAGGAGCTTCTTCTTACGTGTGATGTCACCACCGTAACACTTAGCAAGAACGTCTTTTCTCATCGCCTTGATTGTCTCACGTGCAATTACCTTGCCACCGATTGCAATCTGAACAGGAATTTCAAACATCTGTCTCGGGATATTATCCTTGAGCTTTTCAGCAATTTTTCTTGCTCTGCCGTAAGCCTTGTCAGAGTGTATAATAAATGAAAGTGCATCAACACCGTCACCGTTGAGAAGAACATCAAGCTTAACAAGATTTGAGCGTTCGTAGCCTTTGATTTCATAGTCAAAAGAAGCATAGCCCTTGGTTCTTGACTTAAGGACATCAAAGAAGTCGTAGATAATTTCGTTAAGAGGAAGCTCGTAAGAAATATCCACTCTGTCCGGTGTGACATAAGTCATATCCTTGAAGATACCTCTGCGCTCCTGACACAGATCCATAATAGCGCCTACATATTCATTCGGAGCGTAGATGTTTGCTTTTGTAATCGGCTCTTCGCTGTAGTCGATATAAGCAGGATCAGGATAGTTTGTCGGGTTGTCAATTTCAAGCACAGTGCCGTCAGTAAGATGAATCTTATAAATAACACTCGGAATTGTTGTAACGAGGTCGAGATCATATTCTCTTTCAAGACGCTCCTGAATAATTTCAAGATGAAGAAGACCAAGGAAGCCGCATCTGAAACCAAAGCCGAGAGCACCTGATGTTTCAGGCTCATAGGAAAGTGCGGCATCGTTCAGCTGAAGCTTTTCGAGGGCATCACGAAGATTTTCATAGTCGGCACCGTCAGCAGGATAAACACCACAGAAAACCATCGGATTAACCTTACGGTAACCGGGAAGCGGTTCTGTTGCAGGATATTCAGCAGTTGTGACTGTATCACCGACACGTGCATCACCTACTGTTTTGATAGAAGCTGTAATATAGCCAACCTCACCTGCAGTAAGCTCTTTAGCAGACTCCATGGCAGTCGCTCTCATATAGCCAACATCAACAACTGTAAACTCAGCTCCCGTAGCCATCATTCGCATTGTGTCGCCTGCTTTGATTTTACCGTCAACAACACGCACATAAACAATAACGCCTTTATAATTATCGTATACTGAGTCGAAAACCAATGCACGAAGCGGTTTTGAATCATCAGAATCAACAGGTGCAGGAATGTCTGAAACAATTCTTTCAAGCACCTCTTCAATATTCTGACCTGTTTTTGCAGAAACACGAGGTGCATCCATACACTCAAGACCGATAACATCCTCAACCTCTGCCGCAACTCTTTCCGGGTCAGCTGCAGGAAGGTCGATTTTATTGATAACGGGTACAATTTCAAGGTCGTGATCAAGTGCAAGATATGTGTTTGCAAGTGTCTGCGCCTCAACGCCCTGAGAAGCGTCGATTATAAGCACCGCACCCTCACAGGCTGCAAGTGAACGAGAAACCTCGTAGTTAAAGTCTACGTGACCCGGAGTGTCGATAAGGTTAAGCTCATACTCCTCGCCGTCCTTAGCTTTATAGTTAAGCTTTACTGCGTGAGCCTTAATTGTTATACCTCTCTCTCTTTCGAGGTCCATATCATCAAGAAGCTGTTCTGTCATATCTCTTACTGCAACTGACTCTGTTTTTTCAAGAAGACGGTCAGCAAGCGTTGACTTGCCGTGGTCAATATGAGCTATGATTGAAAAGTTTCTTATATTTTCTTTCTTCGTTGCCAAATTATCACCTCAGCGAAAAATCATCGAGATATTATAGCATAAAAGGAAAGATACTTCAATCAATTTATCATAAAATAAAGGTAATTTACGTATTATATTACAAAAGTTACAAAAACGCGTCAGAATTGTAACCTTTTGTAACTTTTTGCAATTTGCACAAAGTCTGCGTGTATTTTTTCTGTTTTAGCACTTTTTACTCGAGTTAACACCCTTGTTTCTCTTTTAAATTTCAAAAAACATAAGCATAATGCACAAAAAATCAGCTTGAATAAATTTGACAAAAATATTTCAGTTTCCTATAATGGGCAACGTTGGCGTCATTTCTACTCATATTTTTGTTTTATTTTTACGCCAAAGCTGGTTATCAGCGTTAAAGAAAAGGAGTTTATTTTATGGATACCATTAAAAAGATTGGCGCTGCTTTGATCAAATCCAAAGCAAAGCTTATTATGATCGTGGTAATTGCAATCCTCTGCTCTGCTACGATTTATGCTGCTGCCGCCAATTCTGACACGGTTACACTTGAAATCGACGGTGAAGTTACCCGCGTTGTAACTATGCGTGAGTCAGCCGAAGAAATCCTCGCTCAGGTCGGAATCGAAATCAACGAGAATGACGTTGTTGACCTTACTGATTTCACTGAGGCAGGCGGCTCTGTAATCAGAGTTTACAAGGCATATACCTTTACACTTATCGATAACGGTGCTGAACCCGTAGAGTGCACAGGTAATGGAACAGTAGGTCTCGCTCTTTTACAGAATTCTGTCACAGTTCACGAAGGCGACGAGCTTAACTGCTCTCTTGAAGACAAAATTTCCGACCATCCTGAAATCACCATCAAACGCGCGTTTAACGTAAAAATCGTTGCTGACGGTGAAACAACTGATGTAAAAATTGCAGGTGGTACAGTAAGCGATGCTCTTGACAAGGCAGTAATCGTAATTGACGATGACGATATCATTTCAAAGCCTCTCGACACAGCTCTTGAAGCTGATATGCTTATCAAAATCAACCGTGTAGAGCTTAAAACAAGAACAGAAACAGTTGAAGCCAAGTACAATACAATCAAGAAGAATTCCGCTTCAATGTATACTGATCAGGCTAAAATCGAAACAAAAGGTGTGAACGGTGAAAAAACCATCACATACGAAGATAAGTACGTTGACGGTATTCTCGTTGAATCAGCTGCCATCAGCTCAGTAGTAGTAAAAGAACCTGTAGATGAAGTCAGACTCGTCGGCACAAAGAAGCGTGTAGGCGCTACTTCAGGCGGAAGCTACGCTCTCCCCAACGGCAGAAAAACAGTTTCCACACTCACACCTCCGTCATCTCTTCAGTTTGACGGTAACGTACCTGTTTCATACAAAAGAAAGATTGTGGGCACTGCTTCAGCTTACAACTGCGGCACACACACAGCAACAGGTAAGCGTGTAAGACCCGGCTACATCGCAGTTGACCCGAAGGAAATTCCCTATGGTACAAAGATGTGGATCGTTTCAAACGACGGTAAGTACGTTTACGGCTATGCTTCAGCAGAAGATACAGGCGGATTCACAAAGTGGACAGGAAGCAGAGAAACACTCTGTGACCTCTACTTCCCGAACCAGTCATCGATGTATGCTTTCGGCAGAAGAAGCGTTACAATCTATATTCTCTGATTTCAAGGAGCACATCAGCTGATGTGCTCCTTTGTGTTTACTTTTTTGAAAATATGTTGTATAATGATTTTAATTATTCTTCGGTTGGTGAATTATGAAAATCTTAAACCATTTCAAAGAAAATAAAATATTCTACATCACGTTCGGTATGCTGATGTTTGTATCGTTTGAGTATCTTGTGCAAAAAGAGGTAATTCACTATCTTGATAACTACTATTTCCCTCTTTACGTTATCAACTATGATTGCGGTTTCTGCTCAAGACTTTTAGTCGGCTCTGTTTTCTCGCTGTTTTTCGGTGATACGCTGGATGTTCTGATACTTAACAAATTTTTGCTTTGCTTTTACATTTTCGTTTGCTTTATTTTGAGCATTTTCATAAATAACAGCCTGAAAAACACAAAGTACGATAAAACTCTCGGACTCTACACATTTTTTATCGTCATTTCTCCGGTTATGCTGGCTTACCTGCGTTTCCTCGGCACTCTCGACCTCTTCTGGTTACCGTTTGTTATTCTTTCTTTTTTGGTTGTCGACAAGAAAGGCTGGCGCTGGCTTGTTCCTTTTTTCTGCGCAGTTTCACTTTGTCTTTACGAGCTTTTTGTTACAACTTACCTTCCCGTGATGGCGATCATCGTTTTCTATCAGTTTGTAAAAAAACCGAGCCGGGCAAACTTTATTTACATTGCTGTCAGTGCCGTTGTTGTGGGTGCTGCAACGATTTATTTCCTCATCATCGGTGACAGCACTATGAAAATGACCTCGGATCAGATGGTAGAGTTTGCACGTAACAGACTCGATGCGACAGGCAGCACATTTGACGATTTTTATCTTCGCTCTACTTTCTTCTGGGAGCTTCCCGATGTTGAAAAATACAGCGGCTTCCTGGGATATATAAAATATAATTTTGAGATTTTCACCGCAGGAGATGCTTCTGCTTTGAAAGGTATCTTTTTCTTTGCGTTCAGCAACACCATCACAGCTGTTCCGTTTTTATATATGATCGCAAAATCTTTCAGAAAAGCTGATAAGCCTATCAAAAAATTCACTTATTTATGCTGTTTCTCAACATTTGCTTTTATGTTTGTCAATTTATTGCTTTCAACTGATACAGACAGATTCTCTTTACACTTCCTTTTGGCTTCTCTTTTGCTTCTGATTTTCTTTGTCAGGGAGAAGGACGTTGCTTTCAGCGAAAGCTACGATGAAACACTTGTAAAGTTTGGAGAAAACAAATCTGTTATCATCATCGTTACACTGGCACTTTCCAGAATTGTTCTTTCGGGGGTGAGATTTTGACAGACCTCAGTTTAAAAAACAGAATCCTAACCCTCGTTTCATTTGTCTTTGCTGCATTTATTCTGACATTGCGCAGTGCTTTAGTGTTCAATTTTGTCTTTTTCCTGTTTACAGGAGTTGTTCTGTTCTTTGCAGATAAAATTTTAAACAGTGAAAAAATCAAAGAACGTACAGCTTTAGCTTTTTTCGTATTCGCAACCTGTTATCAGACCTTTTTTCAGATTTTTAACAGAATACACGAAAACAACCGTCAGCTTTTAGCTGCATCTGCTCTCGCTGTTTTTCTTGCGGCCGTCTTTGCCGCTACGGACATTAAGAAACTTCCTTACTCTGTTTTCTCTGCCCCGTTACTCTGCTTACTTGACGTGAGGATTGCGACATCATACGCTCTTCTTCTTTTATCCTTCTCTGTCGTTAAACTGACACTCGGATCAAAGACAACTAAATCGGGTAAAAAGAAAAAGAAATCCAATCAGGAAAAAGAAAAAGGCAGTGTTAACCCGACAACAGTACTTGCGATTTCAGTTGTCACAAGTATTGCCTGTGCAGCTTTCTGCGCTTACTCTTTTTTCAAAAACAAGGTTCTCTCAGCAGAAAATCTCGACTATTTGTTTACTCATTTCAAAAATACAATCGGATTTGTAATCTTCATTGTTTACTTTCTTATTAAGCTGATGAGGAGTAGTCTTCGCATCAAGCCTGTAATTATTATCTGCCTTGCATTGAATATTGCAGTATCTGTGCTTTTTGCCGTTTATTACGGTTGGGCATATTTTTCTCTCGCCCTTATTTCAACAACTTTATTGTCAGGTCTCACCTGCCTCGAAAGCGAAGACGTGACAAACTCAATCAAATCAGACTTCCTGAATCACAAGTATATTTTCCTTGCAGGGCTATTGTGCCTGATTCAGTAAACAGAAACACCCTTAGCTAAGGGTGTTTCTGTTTTTCTAATATATTTGACAAATTAATAACAAATTCACCACATTTTTGGTTGCTGTTATTCTGTTATTCATATACTTTGTTTATTGACAGTTTTTCCAAATTTTATTATAATCTATAATAGCTTAATATTGAATTAATATATAATGAGGGAGAATTGGTTTTATGCTTTCCAACACAGAAAAAACAATGGAAAAAATCGTTGCCCTTTGCAAAGGCAGAGGATTTGTTTATCCCGGCAGTGAGATCTACGGAGGTCTCTCAAACTCATGGGATTTCGGACCTCTCGGCGTTGAATTCAAGAACAACGTCAAGCGTGCATGGTGGCAGAAGTTTGTTCAGGAAAACCCGTACAACGTCGGTCTTGACTCTGCTATCCTTATGAATCCGCAGATCTGGGTTGCATCAGGTCACGTAGGCGGTTTCTCAGACCCTCTTATGGACTGTAAGGACTGTAAGACACGTCACAGAGCTGACAAGCTCATTGAAGATACAGGTGTGAATCCCGCAGGCTGGAGCTTTGAGGAAATGAGCAAGTACATTGCTGAAAACGGCATTGTCTGCCCTGATTGCGGCTCAGCCAACTTCACAGACATCCGTAAGTTCAACCTTATGTTCAAAACATTCCAGGGTGTTACTGAGGATGCAAAGAACGAGATTTACCTTCGTCCTGAAACGGCACAGGGTATCTTCGTAAACTTCCAGAACGTTCAGCGTACAACACGCCGCAAGGTTCCCTTTGGTGTTTGCCAGATCGGTAAATCTTTCCGTAACGAAATCACTCCGGGTAACTTCATTTTCCGTACACGTGAATTTGAGCAGATGGAGCTTGAATTCTTCTGCAAGCCCGGCACAGAGCTTGATTGGTTTGCATACTGGAAAGACTACTGTCACAAGTGGCTTCTTTCACTCGGCATCAAGGACGAAAACCTTCGTCTTCGTGACCACGAGCAGGAAGAGCTTTCACACTACTCAAATGCAACAACAGACTTCGAGTTTCTCTTCCCCTTCGGTTGGGGCGAACTCTGGGGCGTTGCTTCAAGAACTGACTTCGACCTTACACAGCATCAGAATACTTCAGGCAAGAATCTTGAATACTTTGATCAGACAACTAACGAGAAGTACCTTCCGTACGTTATCGAGCCGTCACTCGGCGCTGACCGTGTAACTCTCGCTTTCCTTTGCGATGCTTACGACGAAGAGGTTGTTGATGAAGAAAAGGGCGACACAAGAGTTGTTCTTCGCTTCCACCCTGCTCTTGCTCCTATCAAGGC
>JAXJUJ010000129.1:0-2045 GCA_036309125.1 Acutalibacteraceae bacterium
ATATAAACGAGTATACTGATACCAACATCACCAAACTGGGGCTTGGTTTTGGTTTTGATACGGTTTTTAATGACGAGTATAAAGCCTATCACCGTAAAAAACGGAGCTACATACTCGGGCATAAGGCCTGCGAAAAGAAACGTTGCCGGAGCTGCAAGGCTCAGTTTATCCGTTTTCTTTTTTTCAAGCTTTGCTGTCATCTTCTTCACCTTCTCCGGTCTGACTGCCATCACTGACAGCTTCTTTTTTCTCTTTTGCCGAGGAATACTTATTGTAGATAAGAGAACATGCTACGCTCAATATACCTGTAACTGCGAAAATAATAATCGCCAAAGTATAGTTTTTATTAAGGAGCTCCTGACCGCACCACGTTGAAGTGATGATCGACGGTATACGTGCAATACCCGTAATCAGCAGGAATTTTCTCATTCTCAGACCCGTAAGACCTGCAACGTAAGTCAGCACGTCCTTCGGTGTGCCGGGGATAAGATAAATGAAGAAAAGTGAGATATAAACTCTTTTTTCGTTTTTGAGAAAGGGCATTTCTTCAATCTTTTCTATCGGAATAAAAGCACCTACGAGCTTTTTGCCGAAAACACGTGTCAGGGCTATGATAACAAATGAGCCTATCATCGTACCCAGAAGGCACAGAAACATTCCTTCCCATGTGCCGTAAAGCACACCCGAGCCGATTTCAAGAGGCTCAGCAGGAATTATTTTGATAACAGTCTGGAACGCTCTGATAGCTACAAAAACCCACTTGTCAAAGCCCTTGAACTGCGAAAGGAAAATTTTCAGTCGTTCTGCATCACCGAAGATTTCATAAAGCTGTTTTCCGTATCTTATATAAAAATACAGGAACACACCACCCATAATCAGTGCCGCGCAGACTGCACCTATACGCTGAAAACGCTGAACCTTTTTCTTATAGTCGATATCATTTTCAGAAATTTCTATATCTTTCATAAAATTCTCCGAGTTCCCCTTTATAATCAAGTTCGTTCCATGGTTTGTGTTTACCGTTATAGTGGATGATAACCGAGTTTTTACGTACCCAGTCAAGGTCGATTTTCTGCGATGCATCCTTTTTCTTTCTGAAATAAGAGAAGGTCTTCTCATCCAGGTTGTATTTGCGTTCGTCTATCTTCACAAGCTTATCTGCAAAAAGGACATTTATGACATCCTGATCTGCAAGAAGAAGATATCTGATTTTTTTCTGAATAAAATCGAGAATTTCCTCAAGTGTAACCGTTTTGCGCCACATATCAAGGTCGATGAGCAGAACACCTGCATTTATATAGTGATTTCTTCTCTTCCTCTTCACGCGCAGACGATAGAAATTAACCCACTCGTTAAATCCGTACAGATGAGTTCCGCCTGCAAGCACACATCCCTTCAGGTCTGTGTTATACATTTCGGTCAGGTCACCGTTTATGACAATATCCGGATCAAGGTAAAGAAGTCTGTCAACATCTGCGGGCAGAATATCACCTATGAGCAGACGGTAATAGGTAGCTTTGCTGAGTCTGTCGAGTACGGGCGCTCCGGAAAAGATATTCTCATCCACCAAAACCCTGTGAATTCTTGCATCAAGGCTTCCCAGAGCCTTAGCCATATTATCAAAATCCTCCTCAGTGAGAGAGGAATATGCAACGTAAATGTCAAAGCTGTTTTTTGCATTTGTTTTCGCAAGGGAGTTGAACATCACACAAAGAGGATGTATATAATTAGAATCAAGTGCAACGAAGATATTCATCAGTCTGCCTCCCTGTAAGATTTATGCCACGCCCAAAATGTGCGCACACAGATATTATACCAATACGGTGGTTTAAAGTCAACTGTCATAACACATATGTATACTTTAATTACCACTAAAATATACGCAAAGAAAAACAGCGACGTTGGGCGGCGTAAATTAGGGATTTGATAGCCTTAAATCAATTCTTTTGGCGAATGACTTCGTTAAAACTCTCAAAATACGGTAGTATTTTATCGAGTTTATGCCTGGTCCTTCATCCAAAATAATAAGATTTAAGGTGCAAAGC
>JAXJUJ010000130.1:0-2153 GCA_036309125.1 Acutalibacteraceae bacterium
GCACTGTTAAAAAGCTCAAGGCAAAGTCTCTTTTAAATCACGAAAAGCCGACAATTTCATCCGTTCAGGAGGTTATTGCCGATATTCTCAACAACGACGTTCCTCCTGAGGTTACGGTTGAGCGTATTATAGACGAGGTCGCACGAACCTACGGCGTTTCTGCTGATGAAATCCGTTCGCAGAAAAACAGGAGCGCAAACATCAGCAACGCACGTCACGTTGCAATTTACGTTACAAGAGAACTTACTACGCTGTCTATGGTTGCAATCGGCGAGGAGTTCGGCAACAGACACTATTCAACAATCATTTACACGCTCAAAAAGGTTCAGGAAATGATGGAAAAAGACCGCAAGGTAAAGGAAATCATTGACGACACCATAAAAAATATAAGAGATCGCTAAGCAGGGTAGCCCCTGCGGGCAAATCGAGTGGAAAAGTCAGTTTGTTTGGAAAAAATTCTAGCCCGAATTTTAAATTAATATATAGGTGACGTTGAATTTTATAGTGTAGGGGACGGCATTCCTGACGTCCCAAAACGCTGCAAATATATCGATCAATCCGAGAAAAATGAACCTATCAAAACAACATACAACATTATAAATTCGGAGCGAATCGACCCATAATTCCGCATTATGAATTACGAATTCCGAATTAAATTTTTCGTACACTCGACTAACATTTTCATAAACATTCCACTAACATAAATCAACGCAATGTTGAATGTTAAAAATTTGTTGAATATTGTTTACGTTTTACAAACATTTTCTAAAAACAGGTTGTGGACGTAAAAATTCAGTGTACAAGCCATATTTTGTGACTTTCCTATATTTTAACATCACCTACTACGACTACGAAAAAATAAATATTATTAAGATAGGAGAAGAAAACTGCCGTGAAAATTTCGTGTTTAAGAACCGACCTTGCAAATGCAGTGTCAAATGTTTCAAGAGCCGTTTCTACAAAGGCCGCTATTCCTGCACTTGAAGGCGTGCTGATAAAAGCATACGATAACAAGCTCAACATTTCGGGTTATAATCTTGAGATTGGCATTACCACAGACATTGAAGCTACAATTCAGGCGGGGGGAGAAATTGTTGTCAGCGCAAAGCTGTTTCTGGACATTGTAAGACGACTTCCCGAGGAAATTGTTATGATTGAAACAGATGACAGAATGGTTACCTACATAACCTGCGGTCACGTTGACTATCAGATTGTCGGTATGTCGTCGGTTGAATACCCAGATTTGCCGAGCTTTGAACAGACTGACTCAATCACAGTCAACGCAAAAATCCTGCGTGAGATGATTCGCCAGACAGTATATGCAGTCAGCGAGAACACTGCAAAGCCTATTTACACAGGCTCACTGTTCGAAATTGAGGACGGCAATTTCAGAATTGTCGCTGTTGACGGCTACAGAATGGCAATAAGAAACGAAAATGTTGACAGTGAAAGCAAAACGAGCTTTGTAGTCCCCGGCAAAACACAGCAGGAAGTTTTAAAGCTTTTAACAGACGATGATGAAAATGTTGAAATCATCATAGGTCAGCGACACATAACATTTAAGGTTAAAAATTACCGTGTAATTTCACGTCTTATCGAGGGTACGTTCCTCGACTATAACACAACTATTCCGAAAGAGGCAAAAACCGAAATCGTGATGAACACAAGAAGTATCATCAACGCAATTGAGAGAATGTCGCTTTTGAATAATGACAGAGTGCAAAGTCCCGTAAGGTGCATTTTTGCCGACGATGAAATCAAGCTTTCATGTGCGTCAGCAGTTGGTAAAGCAAGCGATGTGCTGTCAGTTCCGATAATCGGCGATCCGGTTGAAATCGGCTTTAACAACCGCTATATGCTTGATGCACTCAAAAACACCGATACAGACGAAATCAAGCTGATACTTAACGGTCCTACTGCTCCGATGATTATTAAACCCGTAAAGGGTGACAGCTTTTTGTGCTTTGTACTTCCTATGAGGCTTGCAAATGAGAACTGAGAAGATTACAATTGACAGCGAATTTATAAAATTGCAGGATTTATTAAAGCTCGGAGGAGCAGTTGACACAGGAGGAACGGCAAAGGTTGTCATTCAGAACGGCGAGGTTGAGGTAAACGGAGAAATCTGCACAATGCGAGGACAAAAGATGCGC
>JAXJUJ010000131.1:0-31134 GCA_036309125.1 Acutalibacteraceae bacterium
ACCTTTTGGTCTACTCATATCTTTCATCTCCTTTTCTTTATCTTAACATAAAAAATGATAGCAGACACTTTTTTAGTGTCTACTATCACTATATCATTTCACGTCCGTCAGGGCGCGTTCGTTTTTGCTTATTTCAGGTAAACTCCTAATTTAACATCTTCAGATAAGTCTGCTTTGTCATCTAATTTGATTTGAATTCTGTAGCACCAACCGATCGGCTTGTCAAACTCTGCTTTTATCTGTGAGTCAGAGCAGGTTACCGTCGCATTGCACGGCTCAAAATCAAAGCCGTTGTAAAGGCTGATGTCACATTTTTCACATCCCGGTGCATCGATAGTGATAAGATTAAAAGGAAGGATTCCGCCAAGGTGAAGGTCAAATTCGTTGCCTTCACGAGTTATCTTTGCTGTCGTGCTGTCGAGGATGTTTTCGTCACTGAATGCATATTCTTTTTCTGAAAGTAAGCTCTCGTCAAATTTATGTAGACTGAACTTACGGAGTACGGGTGCATAAAGTGCATCCGTTATTTTAATCTTAACTTTATCTGTGGTGACTGTCGGAAAATACTGTGCGTTACGGTAACCGATGCACTCACCTTTGTAAAGTGTCTGCCACTTTCCGCTGACTTCCGCACTCACTTCAAATCCCGTGACACGGTGGCTGAGTTCAATGACTTCTTCAAGCACAAATGTGTTAAACGTTTTTTCTCCGTCAAGAGTGAGGATGATTTCGGGCGTTTTGCAGGAGTCTTCAGGGGCATAGAATTCGTCTTTGTCATTACTCAAAAGGTTTTCGGGTTTGCAGGAAATATCCCTGATGCTGTCAGCCGTGACTGTAGCATCCTTTGAGAAGTCGATACTGAGCGATAATTCGAGAATACGGTTGAACTCGAGCAGACTTGCGGCATCGTTTTCGTGCACAAGACCGCGTCTGTCAGGCGGAAGATTAAGCAGGAGACTTGCGTTTCTTCCGCAGGATAAAAACCAGAGACGGAGCAGATTTTTTACGTCACGGACCTCGTTGTCCTGCTCTTCGTGATAGAACCAACCGGGACGGATTGAAACATCTGCCTCGGCAGGGAGAAAACGGTTACCTCCGAGTTTTCCGCTGTTCAGTTCGCTTGTGATTTCCTTGATTATGCTTTCTGAGTCAATTGTCGACCAACACGGATTGCCCGCAAAACCGCTTTCGTTACCTATCCAACGTGCTTCAACATAAGGCTCAGCATCGAGCGTACCGAAGATAACAGCATCGGGCTGTAAAGTGCGGATAGTATCTGTGTAACGTTTCCAGTCATATGTAATATTTTTACTCTGCGAACCGTCCCACCATACTTCCCATATCTTGCCGTAGTTTGTCAGGAGCTCTGTGAGCTGACCGACGTAAAAATCATCGTAATCGGGAGTGCTCCACGTTTTTTCGTGCCTGTCCCACGGAGAAAGATATATACCGGCTTTCATTCCGAATTCGGCACAGGCATCTGTGAATTCTTTTACGATGTCGCCGTTACCGTTTTTGTAGGGTGAATTCTTAATGCTGTGTTCGGTGTATTTGCTTGGCCAGAGGCAGAATCCGTCGTGATGCTTTGCTGTGAGGATAGCCGATCTGAATCCTGCATCGTGCACAGTTTTGATCCACTGTCTGCAGTCAAGCTTTTCGGGGTTAAAAAGAGCCGGGTTTTCCGTGCCGTTGCCCCACTCCATATTTGTAAATGTGTTCATTCCAAAGTGGAAGAATATAGACTTTTCACGCTGCAGCCATTCTGTCTGACGTGCTGATGGTGCAGGTGACATAGCCTTTAAGCCAAGTGAATTTAATTTTTCATTAAGTGTCATTGTTTTAACCTCCTGCGGAGTTTTATGTTTTAAATATTAACACAAATGCACTTTAAAGACAAGTGAAAAGAAAAATCGACTTGCATTGCAAGCCGATTCTTTATAATAAAATTACACAAGGTCGATAGCGAATTCGTAGAATCCGTACCATCTTGAGGTGTTGAATTTTCTTGCTCTGAAGATTACTTCGTCCTCATAAACTTCCATCTGGAAGCCCATTCCGTTCCAGGGAATACCGTAACGGTTAACTATTCCGTATGTAGGAAGATTGACGTAAGTCACACCGTTTTCACTTTCAACGCAGGAAATGTCAAACAATTCTTTTGAAATGTGTCCGTTGATACCTGTGTGAACGTGACCGCTGATAAAGAAAACATTTTCGTACTTCTCCATAGTGGTTTTTACAGCATCTGAGTACTCGTCAAGTCCACCGTCTTCGTAGATGATGTCCTGACCGTTTGCACCCTCAACGGGAACGTGACAGACAACGAAAGCAGGTTTACCCTCTGCTGTACCTCTTGCAAGCTCAGCGTCAAGGAAAGCGATCTGATCGTCATAGATGTCACAGCTGTCCCAGTTGTCTTCACTCTGGTCGCAGAGAACGATGAATGTATAACCTTCGACGTCAATGCTGTAGTAAGCGTTTTCGATGCCCTGACCTGTGTATTCGTTATGATACTTGATGAAGTTCTGTCTTGCTTCTTCGTTTGTGAATTCCTCGGGATGACCGATCTCGTGGTTGCCTGTTGCAACAACCCACTGTTCAGCATCACAGGTTTCTTTCATAATGTCATAGAAGTATTTAACAGAAGCTTCGTCACCGTAGTTTGTAAGGTCACCTGTAACAACGACTGCATCGTTATTAAACTTGTTCATATCGCGAAGACCTGTCTGCAGATTCCACTTACCACCGGGAAGACGTGCATCAAGATGTGTGTCGGAAATGATTGAAACGTTGAGAAGCGCCTCGTCAGCTCTTTTTTCACTTCTGCCTACAAAAGGAACAAGAGTCATAATGAGTGCCATAAAAAATGAAAAAATCTGTGTCATACTATTTTCCTTTCAGTTTTAATGAAAATAGTATACACAAAAAATTCCGTAATGGCAAGTAAAACTTTTAAGCAAAACTGATTGAAAAGAAATAACCGGTCTGTTATAATCTCTAAAAAGGAGGAGTTAAAATGTTTATAAGACAGCAGGCTTTTACAGGTGAAAACAAGCATCTTAAAGGTGCTTTGCATTGTCATACAACGCGTTCTGACGGAAAGGTTACTCCCGAAGATGTTATCCGTATGCATAAAGAGAACGGATACGATTTTATGGCAATCACCGACCATAATATATACAACTATAAAAACTATGCAGAGGATGTAGAAATCACCATCATCCCGGGAATGGAAGTAGACAATACTTTCGAAAGAATCAAAGGCTTCCGTACATTCCATCACGTTTGCCTCGGCCCTGATGATGAAACAAACGGTTACTCTCAGGATCAGCGACTTCCTAACGGATCAGCTAAGGATCAGTTTGAGTATCAGCCTTATCTTGATGAAATTCACGCGAATAATAACATCACTTTTTACTGTCATCCCGAATGGAGCTCAACTCCTCCGAGATATTTTGACAAGCTTAAGGGCAATGTCGCAATGGAAATCTGGAACTCGGGCGGTGCAGATGAAAACTATATGGACACAAATGCGCTTTACTGGGACGATCTTCTTGGTCAGGGCATAAAGCTCTGGGGCGTTGCAACTGATGACGGACATCAGCCTCACCACCATTGTAAGGGTTGGGTAATGGTAAATGCAGAGAATAATGTAGGATCAATCCTTGAAGCAATCAAGGAGGGCAGATTCTATTCTTCCTGCGGTCCTGTAATCAAAGATTTTTACTTTGAAAACGGCAATATCTATCTTGACTGTGAGCCTGTTGAAAAGATTTACTTCCTGAGCGACTGCCACCCGACAGAGATATTTAAAAACGAGAACGGACAGATCACACACGCTGAAACTGATATTGACCCTGAAAATTACAAATACATCCGTGCCTATGTCATTGATAAAGACGGCAAACAAGCATGGACAAATCCGATTTTCTTTGAAGATTAACAAAAAACAACCCTGCGGTCTGCAGGGTTGTTACTTTTATTCTACTGTGATTGTGACTCTGCCGTTTGAGATTACTGAGAGGGTGAGAGTGCCGTTTCCGACACCTTTAGTTAATTTAAGCTTTTACTGAAGTGATTCTGATTTCAAATGTATGACCATCGTAATCACATGTAGCACGTGTGATTCTGCCTGAGTCAACAGTGACTTCACCTGTGAGTATGTCAGCGTCATCATAAGCCTCGACATAGTCGGCAACGAAAGCATCAACGCTTTCATATCCGCTGTCGCCCTGCTCAATAATGCTTTCGAGGATTTCTCTTACTTCCTTGTCAGACTTTGCAAATTCGCCAATGCAGACAGCGAGCTCCTCAACGTTTAAGGTATAGCCGTAAGTCATACCTTCTTCTTCAGATTCAATTTTTTCAAATGTTAAAGCTTCTTCAGTAAGACCCTTTTTAAGGAATCTTTCGACAATTTTGATAGTGTCTTCGTAGTACGGAAGCACTACAGTAGCGCCGACCTCTTCAGAAATTCTCTTTTCTAATTCAGGAAGGACTTCGTTGTCATAAAAATCTGCGAAAGCTTCTTCGTCGAGCTTACCGTTGACAAGACCGTCGATGATTTCGATAAAGTCAAGACTCTTTGTGTTGATACCGAGCTCAGCACCATACTCAGAAAGAGCCATAGACTGCATTCTGTCAATGATATCGTCAATTTTGCCGATGCTACGACCGCCTAATTCGATTTCACCGTTTTTAAGTGCGTAAGCCTCTATACCTTTCTTTGTGAGAACGAAGCTGCTTGTATCGATATCGTCACCAAATGTAGCGTCGATTGTATTAGCTTCTTTTCCGTCGAAATAGAAAGAAACCTTAAGCTGACTTGACTCGAAAACTGTTTCACGGGCAGCGTTAAAAGCAGCCAACGGCTTGCTTGCAGAAAGTGATACTGCAGTAATAACCACAGCAGCGATCAGGATAATCGCAATAACGGGGATAAGAATCGCTTTGATATTTAATTTTTTCTTCATATTAATTCTCCTTTAGGATGATACAGATAGTTTATCACTAACTTTAATGATTGTCAATCAGTAAAGACAGACGAAAAAAACAACCGTGTGATCTGATGACACACGGTTGTTTAGTCTTATTTTGTTTGTTTTACCTTGGAATCGCTGATATTGATTGCGTTGCTTACAGCTGAGAGTGAGGAGTTTCTGTGAGATATCAGCATAACACAGCTTCCCTTTGCGATTTCCTGTAAAGCTTCGTTTATTTTCTTTTCAGCCATAACGTCAAGTCCTGAGGTTGCCTCGTCAAAAATGAGGATTTCTCTCTTCCTGAGGAATGCTCTGGCGAGAAGCACGAGCTGGATTTCACCGTCTGAGAGATTGGGACTGTTGGAATTGAATACAGTTTTGTAGCCGTCCTCTCTGCGAGTGATGAATTCATCAGCACCGCTGAGCTTTGCGGCTCTCTGAATTTCTTCGAAGGTGACGTTTTCACAGCCGTATGAGATATTATTTTCAATAGTATCGTCAAAAAGGGTCGATCCCTGAACGATTATATTGAAACGTGAGAAATAATCTTCTTTTTTGAGCTTGGATACGTCCTTGCCTTCAAAGAGAATCTGTCCCTGCTGAGGGGAGTAGAAGCCGAGAAGCAGCTTTATCATAGTGGTCTTTCCTGCACCGGTCATACCTGTAACAACGGTGATACCCTTACGGGCAATGCTGAATGATACATCCTCCATAATATATCTGCTGTTTTCATTGTATCTGAAGCTTACGTTACGGAATTCGATATTGTGGGGAAGATCGGTCTTTTCAACAGATTCTGTTCCTTCGTTTTCTGCACTTTCAATGTCGAGAAAATCAAAAATTCTGCCTGCAGAAAGTATAGCTGTACGGATGATTCCGGGTCCCATAGAAAGAGATGATGCCGAGCTGAAGAGTTTTCTGATATAAACAAACTGACACTGAAGTCCACCGACCGAAAAACCTCCGTCGGACATCATAAGAGCTGAAGCTACCATTGAAAAAACAATGCAAAGTGAAACTGACAGCTCAGAGATGCAGTTTTGTAAGACGGAAAAACGCTGTGATTTTTCGCTTGATTTTGCAGTTTCGGTGATTTTGTCCTGCAGACTCATTTTTCTCTCTTCGACCTTACCTGAATTCTGCAATACGGCAAGTCCGTTGTAAAATTCAGCAGCTTCAGAATAAAGGCTGCCTTTGCCAGCCTGCTGTTTCTGAGCACTGCGAAGCTCTCTTTTTTCAGAAAGCAGAGTAAGACCTGCTCCTATCAGGCAGAAAACTATGCTCAGAAGTCCGATTCTGAAGTTTACTATAAGCTGAGTTATAATTATGACGGCGAAAGTGATTGTCGGAGCGACAAGTCTCATAAGGATCAGGTTCATACTCTGATTGAGAGCATCAACGTCCTGAGTCATAGCTGCGATGATTTCCTTGTGCTCTGCATTATCTACGAAGGAGACGGAAAGTGAATTGTACTTTTCCATCACACTTTTTCTGAGCTTTGCCGAGTAAGAGGTGATGATATCACTTATAATGTAACCCTGCACAAGTGACAGCACTGCATTGGCTGTAAAGTACAGTACGGCAGGTACGGCGTAAGGAACAATTTCTCCGAAAACGCTGCCGTCACCAAGACCGAGAAGGTACTGGATAATCGATGCTGCAAAGGCGTCGATTATGTCTCCGAGCTTCTGAGGGAAGATTACGAAGGTAACACTGTACAGCAGTGTTACTACAAGAAAGAGAATGAACTTTAACTTGTAGTCAGCGAAGCTTTTTACAAGTCGCTTACGGATTGCTTTTTTGTCTTTGATTTCATCGACGGTCTTTGAACCTGAGTCGAAACGAAACTTAAAAACACCACTTTTTTCTTCACTCATGTGCAGTCACCTCCATTCCCTGCAGAGAAGCGAGTTCCCTGTAAAAGTCTGAAGTTCTGAGCAACTGTTCGTGAGTGCCCTGCGCTTCAATTCCGTTTTTATTAAATACGACAATTTTATCTGCCGCAACAAGGCTGTTGATTCTCTGTGTTACGAGAATTACAGCCGAATGAGCTGAAATTTTTCTGAGATTTTCAAGAATATTTTTTTCTGTCTGTGCATCAACTGATTTCAGACAGTCGTCGATTATATATATGCCTGATTTTTTTGAAAGTGCTCCGGCAAGTGAAAGTCTGCCTCGCTGACCTCCACTCAGACGGTTTCCACCGTTTTCAAGGATCAGATTTTCGTCATCGATAAAGTCGACTGATGCTGCATCGAGCGCATCCTTTACTGAGGACTTACTGTCATCTGCACCGTAGAGGCTGAGGTTTTCCCTGATGCTTTTTGAAAAGAGAACCGGTTCGCTGAAAGCGTATGAAACTCTCTCACGAAGACTGTTGACACTGATTTCGCTGAGGTTATGAGAATCGATGAAAATTTCACCGTCAAAGGCTTCGCCACTTCCTGTCAGAAGCCCGAGGAGAGTTGTTTTTCCACACCCTGTGGGAGCAGCAATAGCAGTGATCTGTCCTGCTTCAGCGGTAAAACTGACATCTGTCAGTCCGCCATTTTCAAAGCTGAGACCTACATTTCTGTATTCAACTGTATGACCGTGGGTATCTGTGAGTCTGATTCCCTCGCAATTAGATCTCAGGGGTATCGGGGTACTCATTACTTCATTGAATCGTTTGAAAGAAACCTTTGCTCTCGGAGCGAAGATTATAACTGAAGCGATTGCAGTGAAAGCCGAAACGGTGATGACAGAGTACTGAAGGAATGCGATGATATCACCGATGCCGATTCTTGAAGAAAGAAGGCTGTTGCCTGAAAGGATTACCGTTGCGGCAACTACGAGATTTGATATGAGAGAAACTATGCTGAGCGCAGTAAATACTGCCTTGAGAACATATCGCTCATCCTTGCGCACCTTTTCAGTGACCTGAGAGAAACGCTCGTTTTCAAGCTTCTGGGTTCTCATAGTTCTGATTGTATAAATTCTGCTGATTCCGTTTTTCACGAAACGAACGAGAAGGGAATAGTTTTTCTGAAGATTATCGTACTTGGGAAGTGCGACTTTGTAGAGAGAAAAAAGTACAGCGATGACTATCAATACAGTTGCAATCACCACAATGCTGAGGAACGGGCTGATTGTGAAAGAAAGTAGTATGCCGCCTATGCTCAGTATGGGAGCATAAATTACTGCAGAGATGAGATAATTCACAACAGATCCGATATTGTTTATATCATCTGAAAATACAGTGAAAAGGTCGTTGTTGCACAAACGCTTTTGTTTGGAAGAAAATTCTGCTGTGTGCAGAAGATAGTCTTTACGCAGTTTGCCTGTGATCTGTGACGAAACACGTGATGATATACGTCCTGTGAGTGCGATACAAAGCACCTGCATCAGTACGCAACCCACCATCAATGCGCCTGTACGGAATATGTATTCCTGCTGTATTTTATCGCAGTCGATACCTGCATCATCGTGGAAATATGAAATGGTGTAGGATGCAAGCTGGTTTTTAAGGGCTTCGGGAGCGTTCTGTGCTTTTGTGTAGAAATCTGCAATTTCCTTATCAGTGAAAGAGGAAAGCTCGTTCTGATGAAGGTAAAGCATACGCAGACTCACCCGATCGACCATATAGTTTATCCGGTCAGCGTTAAGGCTACCTGTTTTGCCCTGAGTAATTTCAGTTATGATGTAAAAACCTGAGGTCATAGCATTTTCGTAGATACGGACAGCAGAGCTTTCGTCGTAGTCTTCACGAAGGTTGTAGAGCTTACCGTCAGCGGAAGCCTCATAGTTCTCGAAAAATATTTTTTCGTCATCGTCAGGAATGATTACGGAAAATAAATTTACAGCATTATCTGTCATAACTTCCGGAACGGGACTTTCGATACCTTTCTGCTGAGTGCCGATATCTATCATTTCACCCATCAGGTAGGGGACACTCAGACTGAATGCAGCCTGAAAAACAAAAAGAACGGAGCAAAGGATAAGTATCAATCTGTAACCGTTCAGATATTTTTTAAAAAACTGCAAATCCTTCACTCCTTTTCTTGAAATTATTTTTGATTAATATCCGTATTTTTCTTTAAATTCTTCTCGGGTGTTTCTTGTCAAAAGCTTTTCGCCGTCGAAGATAAGAATGCAGTAAGCGTGACCGCATTTTTTGCCCTGCTCAAACCATTCCGCAAAAGCTCTCTGCATACTTGTGTCTCTGGGGAGGTCTGCTACCTTGTTGTGTGCATTTTTGACACCGAAAACTCTCCATGCATCGCCGAAGTCATATGTTCGCGTAATATCGAGAGGCTCGTAGTCGAGAAGGAAATCTCTTACCTTTGATTTCTCAGGGAGGATATTGAGATTGTCAGGATACAGAAGCCATGAACCGCAGCAGACAACCATAGGTCCGTCAAATCTGTCCTTGAAAAATTCATAAGCCTTTTTGTAAGAATCAAGTCTTGTTTCGTAGTCAAGGCTTCCGAGGTGAGAGGGGATGTGCATACCGAGAACAAATTCGCTGTCCTTGAGAACGATGCCGTGCTCCTCGTAATAATCCTCACAGAAATCTGCAAGTTCATACTGGAATCTGCCGATGCCGAAGCGTTCAAGTGTGTAGAACTGCTTGAACCAACCCTCAACGAATGTACCGTATACGCCGTAGTTTTCCATACACTCAAGCATTTTGACCTTGAGGTCTATGATTGTATTCCAGTAGATGTCTTCGCTGATATTTTCCTTTTTGTACTTTGCGAGCAACGGCTTTGTGCAGTTGATGAGAAGTACGAGCTTTACTGTATGCTCGTGTTCTCCTATAAGCTCTGCGAGTGCCTTTACCTTGTCGCTGAAAGCATCGAAATTCTTGTTTTTGAGCCAGTAAGCTCTGTACATTGATTCATAGAGCTTGTCAGCCTTTTCGTTATTGAGGATTTTTTCTTCAGTTCTGATGATAACTTCCTTAGCGTCTGCAGGGTAGTCCTGCTTGTCCATAACTAAAAGTGCGTGATTGTAATTTTTCATAAAGTTACTCCTTTTTTCCGGGTTCATAAACCATATAGTAGTTGTGAATTTTTTCTCTTTTATAAAATTCGGATTTGATTACCTTGAAACCGAGCTTCTCATAAAAACCGACGTTGTCGGGATTCTGGGCTTCGAGACCGATTTTATATCCCTGAGGTACAAACTCCTCAATACCTTTGAGTATCATTTCCTTTGCGATACCTTTACCCTGATGCTTCGGGTCAACGAAGACGGGAGAAATAATCTTTGTTTTCTTATCAAAGACCTTTGAATCGAGATAACGGTATGCCATAAGCGTTTTGAAAGTAGCATCTATGTAGAAACAAAGGAAAACCCAGTTAGGGCATTTCAGAAAGTCGAACACAGTATACTCGTTGTGTGCATCTCTCCAGACACAAAGACCTCTGTTTTCGTCATCAACATAGAAAACATCGCAGTTATTTGAAGAAGTCAGTCTTTCAAGCAGGAAGTGATAAACAAACTTCTTTCTTCTTTCAATATTCTTGTTTGCGTAGCAATGTACGGGGTCATTGACAAAACTTTCAGCTGCCATACGTGCATAATATTTCAGCGTCTGCCTGTCAAGTTTAGTTACTCTTTTCATATGAAACCTCACAAGAAAATATAATCAATACATTATAACACAAAGTTTGAAAATTTACTATATGAAAAAGGAAGAAAATCAAAGTTTTTATCGGACAGAAGGGGGAATAAAATAAAAACGTCTCTCCGGAGGTGTCGGAACAGTCCGGAGAGATGTTTTGCTTGATATTTTTAAATTATAATGCGATATCAAATTCGTTATTTCCCTGAGAAAGAGCGAACTCTTTACCTGCGAAGCGGAAAACAGCAGATGTTTTTTGCGGGATACTGATAATGAATTTTACGTTGTCGGATTTATTTTCATAGCAGACCTCAACAATACCGTTCGGTGTGGTGATGTTGCCTTTCATTCTGCCGAATCTGTTCACTGCCATCGGTTCTATAGTGAGAGATGAGTATCCTGCCGAATCTTCATTTTGCTTTATACCAAGAAGGTATTCGAAAAGATAAGCGACGGGAGCACCAAACATAGGGTGACTGTGAGAACGGCTGCGGTTGCTGTCCCAGTATTCGTGGAATGTTGTTGCACCGTTTTTGCGCCAGTGTTCATAACCCTGATCACCGTCGTGCGTAAGCAGATCAACGGCAAGGTCGCTGTCACCATTTTTGAAAAGCACACGTGTAACGATATCTGTCGCAAAAATTCCCGTATCATAATAACCGAGCTTTTTATAGTAGCTTACCATATTTTTGTATGTTTCTTCATTTCCGAGACCGATGTCGAGGGCGAATGAATTTGCACCCTGAACATTCATAATGAAGTTGTCATCAAAGGTATTGAAATAAGCTGCAGTGATTGCACCTTTGCGATATTTTATTTTTTCTTCATACTCTGCTATGTCTTCGTCTTTGCCTATGATTTTTGCGATTTCACACATCTGAACAAGAGATTTTACCATAAAGTAAGTGTTCACCATCGGAGCGGGAAGAACAACCTGCTGATTATGTGAGGTTATATCTCTGTCGGGATAGAGTATGTTTGGTCCACACCAGTCGCCAAGACACCATTCGCCTTTTTTGTCACTCGTTACAACACCATACTCAGAATGACTTTCGAGATAATCGATGTAACGGCGCATATTGCTGTAATATTTTTCGAGAATTTCCTTCTCTCCGTAATGCTTGTAAAGCTGATACGGCACTTCCACGATTGCACAACCCCAGCCTCCGGGTCCACCGCCGCTTCTGAGGTACGGTGCAGTGTACTGAATGTGTCCGCTTAAAACGTCCTGACTGTCAGCGATATCCTGCAACCATTTTTCATAGTATGCTTTGGCATCAAGCGTAGTCAGCACTGCGTGACAGGTGAGCTGACCGTCACCGGTGTATCCTCGTCTTTCAAGGTGAGGACAGTCTGATGGGTGTCCTGTGTGCATATTGCATTGCATTGTATGCAAAAAGGTCTTATAGATCCAATTGACAGTTTCGTTATCGCACTCGAAAGTGGATGAAACAGGCACATCGGAATAGATAACCTTGACACAGACGGGTTCAGCTTTACCGATGACCTCAAAATATCTGAAACCGAACCACGTGAATTCAGGCTGTGCGAGTGTTTCACTGCCATCGGAGATAACGGTGAACTGCTGACCGTGAATATGTGTCGGATCGAGTGTGCCGTCATCAGAAAGCTCTTCAGAGAAATTAACGCAGATTTGCTCACCTTTTGCAGCTGATATTTTCAGCAGGGGATAGCCTGTTGTATTTTCACCGCAGTCATAAACGACGGAGTTTTCTGTTTCCTTGATTTTGCTGACAGGAAGCTCACGGATAAGCTTGTCCCACGGGCATTCAGTTTCGCAGTATTCTGTTTCAAGGACTTCAGTGCAGATTGCATTATCCCATTTGGAATCATCGAAATCTGCCTCGAAACATTTTGTAAAATCAGTAAATTTGTGATGCTCTTCCCACGTGAAGTTGTAATGCTCTACAAAGCTTTTGCCGACACGGCAGGTTTCGTCTGAAATGAAATACTGTGTATCTGCGTCTGTTTCGGCTGTGATGCAATATATCGCTTTCGGCAGACCGAAACAGCGGTTTCTATGAGTGTACCATCCTCCACCGTAATGAACAGCGATGCAGTTTTTACCTTCTTTTGCAAACGACGTAATATCAAAAGACGGCACATAGACTCTGTGTGCTGAAATTATTTCATCTACAGGGTCACAGCCTGCTTCAAAATCAGATGAAAGCGGAAGAAATGTGTCAGGGTTGATGCAGACACCGTTAATGTAACACTTGAAAAATCCGAGTCCTAAAATGTTAAGAGTGACTTTTTTGATTTTATCAAGGTCGAAATAACCTCTTACAACTGAAAAGCTCTCGGCTGTGCGATTTTCTGCTCCGATCCACTTTGCGTTTCTGAAAAAATACTGCTGATTCATTGTATTCCTCCTTAAAGCTGATGCTGAGGTTAATATATCACAAAATAAAGTGATTGTAAATTAAATTATGAACAAAACCTTGCCAATGTTTAATACATTTAATTCTATAAGGTAAATTTTTTTGTAGAAAATGCGCAAAAATGTTTACTTTTATTTTTTGAAATGGTATATTAATAGTATTATATATATTTATAAAATCAAAGCTTGTGCAAAGAGAGGTATCTGACATGAAGAAAGCAGTTAAAGTGATTCTTTCTTTGGTTCTGTGTTGTTGTATGATAACACCGACAGTGGCGTTTGCATCAGAAGAAAGTAAAGCTTACAACCCTGTTCAGGAGTATATTGAAGAGTCGCAGATGGATACGGGTCTTCTTGCTAAAATTCAACTTGCAAAAGTACTTAACTACCTGAGCAACTTTGTTATAAACGATTTGCTCGGTACAGTGCTTAAATTTGCAATTCCTGACTCAGCGGCGGTTGTCGATTTTGAAGATTTCAATATTGATGAATACGATAATTTCTATTCAGGTATGGATACATTTATCGACGAGCCTCAGGGTGATAAAGTCTGGAGTCTGGGCTATGGTAAGGCTTCAGTTCTCCCGGCTGATTTCGGCACAAAGCCGTATGCAAAGGGTGCTTACCTTCCGTATGTTTTCGGCAACGCAATGTATACCGATGACGACGGACAGGAAGAAGACCTTATGGCACGTGCAATTGTGATGAATGACGGTTCAGGCAGAGGTAATGTTGTTTTCATTGCACTTGATGCGATGGGATTTGCAAATGCTGATGTCAGACTCATCCGTGAAGCACTCAAGGAGGTTGCAGAGGAAAATAACATTGTCAGTATCAATGTTTCCTGCACACACATTCACACAGGTATTGACTCTCAGGGCGTGTGGACTGATCCGATCGGTTGTATCCTTAATAATGTCATCAGTCCGGATGTCAGGTACGGTGTTGAACGTTCCTTCATAGAGTCTGTCGTTGCAGGATCGAAGGAAGCTGTTGAATCAGCCCTTGAGGATATGACAACAGGCAAGCTTTACTACTCTCAGACAAATATCGGTGAATACATTCACGACAGAACAGCACCGATCTCACTTGATAAAAACCTCTATAAGCTTGAATTTGTTCCTTTTGATTCAGCAAAAGCTCCGACAATTCTTGCTACTTTCGGCTGTCATCCCGAGTCAGCAAGCTATGACTGGGCGAGTGCAGATCCCGACAAACCTCTCTCTTTTGATAAAAAGTTTACTGCAGACTTTGTATGGTACATAGAAAAGCTTGCAAACGCAGCAGGTTATAATTTCATTTTCCTTCAGGGTAACGTTTCGACAGTTACATCTTCAAGACACCTTACAGGTGACGGTGTTGAGCAGAGTGCTCATTACTCAGCAGTCCGTTACGGATATGAGCTTGGCTACATAATCCTCGGTCTTAATATGACACGTGATGAAAGAATAGCACTCAATGAAGCTACTGGTGACAAGCTCGGTATCGAAGAGTACGGTGATCAGTATGAAGAGTACACTGTATGGTACGAGGGTCTTGAAACCGTCGAAGCTCAGGAAGTAAAGCCTGTTCTTAATATAAAGCTCGAACAGTTTACAGTCGAGATTGACAATAACATTATCGCTCTTCTCGGCAAAACATCGGTTGCGGATAACTTCGTTCTCAAAAGCGGTTGGGGTACATACTATACTGTTTCAGAAGTAGGTTACCTTGAAATCGGTGACAATATGAAGGTTTATATGAGCCCGGGCGAAACCTTCGGTGAGCTTCTTCTCGGAGGCAACGGTGCAAAAGGATTTGAACTTGCGCCGATCAGAGAGTATACAGGCGAAGATATCATCATTATGGACCTTATGAATGATGCGGCAGGTTATGTTGCAAACCCTGCAAACTATGTTCTTGCAGGTTTACAGTACAATGAGGGAAAAGGCGTTTTTGACAGTGATACATGGTGTCTTATCTCTTACGGTAAAGGCGCAGCAACAAAATTCATCGGCACATTCTACGAAATTTATGACAGCGTAAGATGAGGAGGAAATATAAATGAAAAAGACATTGAAGAAAATTATATCAATACTTCTTGTTCTCGTGATGCTCTTTACGGGAGTAACAGGAGTTTCAGCTTCAGCTGAAGAAGCTCAGGCAGCAGATAACCGTGGCGTTATGTTTGCCACAAACGCAATAAACAGTGTGCTCAATGCAGTGTTTATCGGATTCAGTGCTTTCTTCCCGAAGGATTTCCCGACAGTTGAAGAATACTATGCGAACCCGAGCGAAAATTTCTACGAAGGTATGGATACATTTGTGGATGAACCCGTTAACGGTGCTAAATGGCATCTTGGCTTCGGTAAAGCAAGTATGGTTCCCGAAAACCTTAAAGACGGTTCAAAAGAATACTACACAGGTGGTTACTTCACTCAGAAGATTAATGGTGTTTATGACGATCAGGGCGCAAACGCTGTCGCAATGCACGATAATTCAGGCAGAGGAACAGTTGTCAGTGTTTCAGTCGACGGTGTCGGTGTCAACAATGCTGACATACGCACAATCCGTGCAGAGGCAGAGCGTAAGCTCAGCGAACAGGGTATCGAAAGCGACATCGTTTCAGTTAATATCAGTGCAACACATTGTCATACAGTAATTGATACACAGGGCTTCGGTCTTGGACTTATTATGAAAGTTTTTCACAATATCTTCTCAGTCCTTCCGTTTATCGAGCCTATCAGAAGTATTGACTCTGATTTCTATCCTCTTATGATTGATGCTACATCAGATGCTATCGTTGAAGCTTACAAAAATATGGAGGCAGGAGAGCTTTACTATTTTGAAACACCGGGTATCGGCAGAAGCGAAAGAAACCAGAATTATATGGATGATGAATACGACTATATTTTCAATAAGAGATACAATCTCGAAGGTTATCAGCACGTAATAGCTTGCTTCAAGTTTGTTCCTGACAACAGCAATTCAAATCCTACAGTTATTGCTAACCTTGGCGGTCATCCTACAACTATCAACAGAGCAACAAAGCTTCTTTCAGCTGACTATCCTCATTATATAGAAGAAAAAATAAATGCAGAAGGAATGAACTTTGCATTTATTCAGGGTGCACAGTCACCGATTTCAGTAAATAAAGGCGGAGTCAAGACTCAGGAGATAATAGACGAAGTAAACGCTCAGATCGAAGCTGACCCGCGTGTTAAGGATTACGAGGGAGCAAAGAGTCTTGGTTATGAGTTTGCAAGACTCATCGTCGAGTCTCAGGAGGATGCAACACCTGTTGAGCCGATGTTAAATGTTAAAATGGCTGAGGTAACAGTGCCTATGGAGTACGGTCTTATGCATCTCGGTGCAACATCAAATCTCCTCGGCACAACAACAGTCAAGGATGACTCTGCACCAAGCGGATACTCAGTAATCAGCGAGGTTGGTTACCTCGAAATCGGCAAAGATATCGTTATGCTGACAGTTCCCGGTGAGCTTATTACTCAGCTCGTTTACGGCAATGTTGTAGACAAGACCCAGTCATATCTCGGCGAAGATTGGAATATTGACATCACATCAGACCTCATCGGTGAGGACAAAACGATTCTTGTAATGGGTCTTTGCAACGATGCTATCGGTTACATTGTACCTGACAATGACTATGCTCCGTTTATTGCTGATTCCCTCTGGAATACAGAGCTTGGCGAAAAGCTCTGGGGTCCTGCACAGCATCATTATGAGGAGATGCTTTCGATGGGCAGCAAAACAGGATCAACTATTATGAGTGCGGTCAATTCCCTTGTTTTGGAAGCTCAGTAAATAAAAATCAAACATAATTTTTTCAGGGGTGAAAATTATGGCTTTTAAATCAGAAAAGGGAGCGAATGCGCAGGCTTTTGAAGATCTTCGTAAGCAGGACGATACCAACGAAGCAAAACGAATGATCAACCGTCGTTATGTCGGTACGAAAGAAACTCTTGGCTTTATAATATGGGACGCAGCGCAGAGCTTTAATATTAATATTTATTCAACTCGTTTCATCACGAGTATCGTTGGTGTTGACCTCGGATTGCAGACGATTGCAAATGCGATCAACAGCGTATGGGATATTATCAACGATATGATTTTCGGTGCGATTGTTGACAAAACACGTACCCGTTGGGGTAAATTCAGACCGTACCTTATGTTTCTTGCACTTCCCGGATGTATTCTTACGTCACTTTACTGGCTTATGCCGCATCTTTTTACAGGTACGTCACAGATGGATATGTTTAAATTTATTTTCTATCTGTTACTGACGGTTACCCGTGAAGGCATTACAACATTCCAGACAATTTCACGAACAGGTCTTATGGCGACGATTACGCCTAATCCTATTGACAGAACAAGGTTGATAACAATTGCAAACTTCGCTTCGGGATTCTTTGGCGAAAAGCTGCCTGAGCAGGCTGTTACGATTCTCATCGACGTGTTCCGCGGAATGTATGCGAAAAATCCGGTCAAGCTTTCAAAATCATATACTAACCTTTTCGTAGGAATGGGTATTTTCACAACGGTTGCTTCAAGCATTTCATCTTTCTGGTTCTTCTACAATTCGAAAGAAAGAGTTATGCAGTCAGTTAAAACTCCGACTGTCGGAGAGTCTGTAAAGTCAGTTGTCCGCAATAAACCGTTGCTGCTCATAACGCTTTCGGATTTCCTCAGCGGATTTGCAATCAAGGGTAGTCAGGATGACTATTACACAGACGTTCTTCACTTCTCATCAATGACTCTGGTAGCAGGTATTCCTGCGGCGCCGATAAGCCCTGCGAGCTACGCGTGGGTACCGTGGATGAGAAAGCGTTTCTCGAGCCGTGTGCTTTACATACTTGCAAAAGAAATAGGCAATATTCTTTATGTTCCTGTATTTATTTTCGGCTGCATAGGAATGAAGGGCGACTATTCGGGTGGTATGTATCAGAAGGTTGTTCCGATGGGTATTGCGATGGCACTCTGGGAAATCATCTGGACACTGTTCTTCGGACTCAAGTCCGTTATCGGAACAGAAATGTACAACGAAGCTATGGACTACTGCGAATGGAAGAATGGCTACAGAACAGAAGCTATGGCGTCGGTTGCACGCGGTACTGCCGCTAAAATTTCATCAAGCGTAAGTACTGTTGTTACAACAATGATTAAGAAAATCATCGGCTACGAGGCTGATGCATTCAGAACAGGTAAGGAGCAGACAAATAAGGTTAAGTTCTATCTCTTTGCGATGTTTACAATTATTCCTGCCGTCACAGGCTCACTTGGTATAATCCCGATGCTTTTCTACGACCTTGACAATGACAAGAAGGAAAGAATGTATGCTGAGCTTCTTGCAAGACGCAGACTTGTTACTGAAAAGCTTGAGCAAGATAACGAAAATGTCCTCGGCCTGAAAGAAACTGTTTCAGCAGGAGCAAACGAGGAATAAACCACTAAATACAGGAGATCTCTATGGAAATAAGATATATTACTCCGGAAGAGGGGGCTGAATACCAGAAAATTTCTGCAGCCTCATTCATCTGGAAATTCAATGCAGAAGAGGACAGTACGGTTGATATGCCTGTTCTAGCAGCTTTTGATAACGGCAAAATGGTTGCAGGTGTGGAGCTTTTTGATTTCAGAACGAATTATTGCGGAAAATTTCTGGAGACGATAGTTATAAGCGGTGTCTGCAGTTTGCCTGAATATCGCAGAACAGGCTGTGTGAGAAAGATTTTTGACAAAATAGGCGAGCTTGCTTTGGAAAATGGTTGGGTGTGCGGATTTCTTCATCCTTTCTCAATCGTGTGCTATGAAAAGTTCGGCTTTTCGAATCTCAATCGGATGTTTACTGTAAAAATTCCGTTTGAACAGTTGAGAAGTATTCCTCGCAGTTCAGATGTTGAGTTATACACAGGTGAACAGTTTGAAGAGCTTAGCGCTCTTCACGCAAAATGTGCGCTCAAAGAAAATCTTATGACTCTGCGCGAAGAGAAAAAGCATTTTTGCGACAAGCCTCTTGAAGAAGCTGATTACACCTACATGCACCGTGATAAAAACGGTGATGCTGACGGGTATGTACGCTTCACGGTAACCAGACCGAATGAGCTTGTTGTTGAGGATCTTTATGTTCTTACTCCGGAGGCGCTGAAAGGTATTATCGGTTTCTTGCGTGGATATGACGGAATAGTTAAAACTCTTAGTGTCCGTAAACAGTATCCGGGTTCGCCGTTTGCGTGTCTTACAGACAGACTTGATGGAGTTGATTACAACAAAGGTGAGGGAGCCGCAGGTAGAATTTATAATCTGCAGACGCTTCTTGAAAACAATGTCTACCCTGAAAAGCAAGGCAGATTCAGCATTAAGAGTATCGATGATCTTGAGCAGAATCAGGGCATTTTTGAGGTGGAATATAAGGATGGTAAGGCTGTAGTCACACGAAAAACGGATGGTGCCTATGACATTTCATTGACTGCACCTGCTGCGGCAAGATTATTGCTGGCAGGTGAGGGACACAATGCTGAAAGTGCATGCTACATTGAAGGTGTTGAAATAAACGGTGATGCTGAAGATTTCTTCAGAGCATTCCCGTTCAGACGCACACGATTTACTGACAGTATGTGGTCAATATAAATAATAGCCTGTTTGAAATCCCGTTATCCGAGGTTTAAACAGGCTTTTTATAAAGGGAGATGGGTTTGTGAAAAAATTTATCAGTATTTTTATGGTGACGGTATTGCTGCTGTCAACTATGGGCATTTTCGCCAGTGCCGCAGAGTCTGATTTCAAAATTTCCGATGCGGTGATTGTAATCGCTGAGGACGTGTCGATAACAGATAATTATGCGGCAAACAGACTCAAGTATTATCTCGATGAGATTACGGGTGGAGACATACAGATAGTTGCTGATACGGCTGACTATCAGTATGAAATTTCTGTCGGCGCAACAAGCCGCAGTGATGCCGATTTTTCGTCAGCTGCAGACGGAAGCTATGTAATTACTTCAACTGATGATGAAATCATCATTGACGGTGCAGGTAACAAGGGTACGATCAACGGTGTTTACGCGTTTCTTGAAAAATACTGTGACTGCCACTGGTACGAGTCGGAAGTGATTGTCATTCCCGAAAATGAAAATCTCACAATTGAGTCAGGAATTGACGTTGAGTACACACCTTACTTCGAGTACACTGAAACTGACACTACCAGCTCACGTGATCCTGAATTTTGTATTGCAAACGGGCTTACAGGCGGTATTTACAAAAATCTTACGGATGAGCAGGGCGGTGACGTTGATTACCTTGGCGGTTCAAGCCACACTCTTACAAGCCGTTACTGCAAACCCTCGATATATTTTGAAGAGCATCCCGAATACTTCGCTTTACATAACGGTCAACGTACACCGATGCAGCTTTGTCTGACAAACGAGGATGTTAAGGATATCGTTACGCAGGAGGCACTTGAAGTGCTTGCTCAACAGCACAATCCCGAAGCTTCAGTTCAGATTCTTTCGATCACTCAGGCTGATAACAGCGAATACTGTATGTGCAAAAACTGTGCGGCGCTTGATGCTGAAAACGGTTCGCAGGCAGGCACAATGCTCACATTTGCAAATGAAATCGCAAGAAGGATCAAACTTCACGAAGGATACGACAATGTCGTAATAGACACCTTTGCCTATCAGCATACAAGAAAGACACCGACTAATGTTGTGCCTCGTGACGATGTTATCGTGCGTTTGTGCTCAATCGAATGCTGCTTCGGCCATACACTCGATGATCCCGACTGCAAGGCGAACGTAAAGTTTATGCAGGATCTTGCAGACTGGAGCGAAATCTGCGACAGACTTTATATCTGGCACTATAACCTCAACTGTGATGAAAGCGTAAATATTTATGCAAACTTCGGTACACTTCAGCGAAACACTCAAATTTTTTACGAGCATAACGTAAAGGGTATCTATCAACAGGGAATTTTCTATATCGATGAGTGTGACGGTGAATTTGCTGAAATGAAGACATATCTTCTCTCAAAGCTTATGCAGGATCCGTACCTCGATTACGAGGCGGAGATGAACGGTTATCTTACAGCGGTTTACGGCCCCGGCGGTAAATATCTCAAAGAGTTTATCGACATAGTTACAGACCACGCTGTGACAAAGGTCAAGCATCTTTACCTTGAAGAAGACGCACGTTTTTCTCTTCCGGGTATGATGCCGTGGGAGGTTTCACGATGTGACGAGCTGTGGGAGCTTGCAAAGCAGGAGGCTCAGACAGAAGAACAGCTTGCTCAGATTCTCCGTTCTGAAATCTGTTGGAGATACTGGAAGTGTGCAAACAAGCGATCTGAATTTTCACTTTTCCAAAGTCCGTATCTTCAGATGAAGGCTAATCAGGAGCTTTACGAAGACTTGGTTGATTTAGGTATAACGAGAATGGGTGAAAGGCCCGGTCATGATCTCTCTGACAATGAGTTGAGACACTATACACGTCGCATATATACGTGGATCACCCTTTATGATGAACCCGTATGGGATGCAATCAATCCGTATATGATTGCGGTATATGAAGTTATGGAGAAGATTTATTACTTCCTGCATCCGTTCAGTGAGGTAAACTGAAATATAACCCAAAGAAAAAAGCTCGTCAATCGACGAGCTTTTTGTTGTTTACTTATCAGAATCAGCCGAGGATAAGATTGATGATCCATCTTACGGGAGTGAGGATTCTGTCGACTAAGCTTCCGCCACCAAAGAGGAAGAGTGAAGTTTTACTCATTGCGCAGGTGAGACCCTCCCAAACAGGATCAAGCGGTGATGATTCTTCTTCGATGTTTTCGTATCCCTCTGCACCAACCTTGTGAAGGATAGCGATAAGTCTGTTTTCAGCGGCTTCAACTCTTGACTGATCAGCAACTGTCATCTGAAGAACAGCTTCTGCCTCTGCGATTGCTGCGTTGAGCTCTGCCTTGTCCTCTTCGCTGAGTGTTGACTGGTCAACCTTCTTTGCATCAGGAAGCTTCCAGCGACGAAGAGACTGAGTGTAGCAAGGATAGTTGTACTGGGGATAGTTTTCGGGGTCAGAATGTACATCTGTAACCTCGCCGAGGATGATAGCCTTTGCAAGGTTAAGAACAACGTCATTGTAACCTACCTCGTGATGCTGATCGAGGAAAATCCATGTGTTTTCGGGAAGGATTGCTGTGGATGTGTCTACCATATTGTCAGGTGAAACGTGGTTGTGTGTCGGGTCTGAGCAATATGTGTTCTTTTCATAATCGACGTCAGCGAGTGTCTGATCGTGAGCAGCACCTGTTGCACCGAGTGTAGTTGAGTTAAGGTTTACGATACCGTCTGAGTTATACTTTTCAGCAGAAGCAACGATATTGAAATATGTATACATCTGCTCACCGAAGTCGAGGTTAGCACCTGCGATTGAGTTAACGCGGACACCGTCTTCAACTGCAGCAAGGATATTTTTCTTAAGATTAAGTCTTGCCTGCTGGAAATCGTCTGTTCTTGCCTTGAGTACAGGTTTGTCTGAAAGATATCTCTCAGCGAGAGCATCGTATCTGTAAGAGGGGATCATTGCCCAGAACTGAGGACAGTTGAGCATAAGTGTGTCAAGGATTGCGCTCATAGCACCTGTGAGAAGTGCATCAATACCTGAACGGGGAACGATGTGAAGGAGTGTGTTGATGAGGTAACCGATAGTCGGAACGCCCTCTGACTCGACAAAGATATTTGCGAAGAACTGATGATAGAGGTACTCGTCTTCAAGTCTCCATTCTCTTGCCATAAAGTCAGCTACGATGTCAGTACCGTCGAGACAAGCAACAGCATTAACGATCTGATCGAGGTCTTCGTGGCCGTACTTTTCGAGGTAAGCTGTAAGGATCGTACCACCAAGGCTGACGGGAAGGAATGTAACCTTATCGTGACCTGTCTGCTCCTTGACCATTTCAACATACTCTTTAAGCTCGTCTGCTGAATCCATCGGGTCACCTACGAGATTGAATGTGAAGAAGTAAACGTGATCTTCACCGATTACGTCAACGAGAGGCTTCATCGGTACCATTCTGTATGTCCAGTTGATATCGTCCTGTGTCATATGCTCAAGAGAATGGTTCCATCTCTGTGTTTTGAGGTTTTCGACATGGTCACCGTTTTCATCGCATTTCTGGAACTTGAAGATATCAGAAACGAGCTCGTAAGCGATTTTGTCGAGGCCGAGATTTGTCTGAAGTAAAAGTGTGCCGAGGACAGCTGCCACTGCCTTCACGATAGCACCTGTTGAAAGTGCTTCCTCGTTGAGCATAAGGAGTGTACCGCCGACGTGATTGCCGTTGTACATATACGGCTCATCGTTTTCATCGTACAGATATGTAGGTGAGTGGTTGATACCGGGGAGGACGATTACGGGTGAGTGCTCACAGCTGCCGCCGCAATCAGTTTCTGTTCCTGCTTTTGTTGCTGCAGATACACCGAGTGCACCTACAGGTACAAGCATTGCAATGCAAAGTGCCATTGCAAGAATTTTTTTAAAAATCTTTTTCATATTCAACGCTCTCCTTAATTTATTTTATATTAATCAGAACACAGTGGCTCTGACTGAATACCGTAGCAATTTTCAGCAACGACTTCAATTCTGTAATCACCTTCGGGCAGGTTTTCGAGATTGATCTTAACGGTGTCGGGTACTTTGTATCGGAAATATTTCGGTACGGTTTTTCCGACGGGTGTTCTGTTGCCCTGCGAATCAACGGCGAATGCTCTGTAAAGGAAAATCGGCATACCGTCGGTTGATTCTGCCGCATCAAAAACAACCTTTTTGCTTTTTACTTTTATGTCGGCGTCTTCAGCAAATTCAGGGGCATTGGAACGTGCCATCTGTTGCTGAGGAGTGAACTGTCGGTCAAGCGGACCGTCAAGTATGTATTCGCAAAGGTACTCCTGTGCACCGAGGTCGACTGCTCTGAGTCTGATACGGTTGTTTGCATCGATTTCAACAACCCAGAATGTTGATGCCATTCTGTAGCCTGCAGGATGAACTGTTTTTGTATCGTCGACCGTTACCTCTGCGTAATAAAGTCCACCGGTACCGATCGCTGTGTATTCGCCCTGCCAGATTGAACGCGGATCATTGATAGGGTAGTGCGAATGACCTGAGAAATCAACGACCTGAGGATAATTTTTCAAAATCTCAGCGAAGTCAGGCATTCCCCATCCTTCAAAATCCGAGCTGCCGTAAACAGTGTTTGAAACATGCTCGTGCTGAAGAACGAATATCGGTTTGTCGGGGTCATCTGCGACGGCCTTGTCAAGCTCCTGCACAAGCCACTCTTTCTGATATTCACTGTAATGCTCACCATCGGTTTTGGAAGCAGAAATTCCAATGAAGTGGAAGCCGTTGATCACACGGTGGAAGTCAGTTTCCTGCCCCATAATATTTTCGTAAAGCTCAAGTGATGCTTTGCCTAAATTACGGTCATCGTGAGATGTTGAAACAGTTGCAAGAAACGTAGTTTCGTCCTTCAATACGGGGGCAAGAGCCGCTTTGATGCTGCCGAATGCGATTTTGGTACCCATATCGGTGACGTCACCGGCGATAAGGACAGCATCGAGACGATTGTATTCCTCATCCTCTTTGGCAATTTTATTGCCCATTTTTATCATTTTTTCAAGGCGGGTAGTCTGGACATCACCGATTGTTGTGATATGCGAGTCGCTGGTGATGAGAAATCGTATTACGGGTGTAAAATCACCTGTGTCTTCGGGTGCCTGAGGGTGTACAAAGACTGAAACAAGCGACCCGTAAGCAATCAGAACTGAGAGGAAAAAAGCAGGTATACTGTTCATATAATCCCCCTTTTACTTTAATAGAAAAATTATATCATTTTCAGAAGAATAAATCAATCGGGGTTTTGTACAAGAAGATGAGCGAGGTCATAGTGAAAAAGTAAAATTTTAGTCCTCGTTTGCTTTATTTAAAGCCACAAATACATTGACAAGAAAATGATAGTATGTTATAATCTCCAAGGTCAGCAGACAGGTTGACGACTTTGTATCTGCAAAATAAAATATGAGGGTGTAGCTCAGTTGGTCAGAGTACTTGCTTGACATGCAAGGGGTCGGTGGTTCGAGCCCACTCATCCTCACCACTTATAAAATTCCTGAAACCTTTGTTTTATGAGGTTTTTCAGGAATTTTTTCTTTTTCTTGGTGAAATAAAAAAGAAAGAAAAAGGATAAGGTCCACTAAAAAAGTCCATTTTTACTAATTAAATGCATTAAAAAGGGATTTTTGAAAGAAATTCTTCTTAGTTACTTTTGAGTGTTTTTTGAAAAAGGAAAGGAAGAAGGACATGGCTTCGGTTTATAAAAATGTCAAAAAAGGAAAGGTTGTATCGTATAAATTACGTGCATTTTTAGGAAAAGACGAAAAAGGAAAACAAGTTTTTAAATGTAAAACTTGGATAGTTCCTGAAGGAATGAGTGAACGAAAAGCAGAAAAAGAAGCTATCCGTGAGGCGGAGAATTTTGAAAAAGAATGCAGAAAAAGATTAAATGAAAACTCATTAATAATTAATCTTGAAAGAATATCTTTTGAAGATTTCATTAAAAGCCAATGGTTACCATCTGTTGAAGAAAACAACAGACCGTCTACTATAGCATTTAAAAAAGATGTTATAAAACCGATTATGACATTTTTTAGAGATAAACCTATTTCAAATATAAAGAAATCAGACATTGAAAAATTATTCGAAAAGAGAAAGAAAGATTTTAAAAAGAAAAACGGCCGTGATATATCTGCACAGACACTAAAACATACTCAAGTTCAGTTGAATTTGATTTTTGAAATGGCTGTGAAAAAGAAATATATTAGCAGCAATCCTATTAAAGATATTGAGACTTTACCTATTAAGCGGAGGAGAGTTGATGCGCTCAGCAAAAAAGAATCCGAAGATTTTATAGAATTCATATCCAATAAAAACCTTCGTTTAAAACTTATGTATTACATTTTGTTAACAACCGGTCTGCGTCGTGGTGAAATGTTCGGATTGAGGTGGATGGATATTTCTCTTAAAGAAAAAACCTTGACAGTACGGTTAAATGTAGTTTATGCTGATAAAAAATTAAATATTGGTGCAGCTAAAACATCAGCCGGAGAATTTCGTGTTATTGCATTAACAGAAAAAGTAATGGAACTTTTAACGGCTTTTAGGGAAGAAGAGTTTAAATGTGAAAAATTCAATAAAAAGGCATTTTTGTTTCATATTCCAAATGACTATAACACACCCCAAAATCCTACCTATATCACTAAACGAATGAGTAAAGATGTTAAAAAGATAGATATTTCTAATGCATCTCCTCATGATTTGCGTCACACATGTGCAACTTTATTATTGCATTCGGGAGCAGATGTGAAAACTGTTCAAGATATCCTTGGCCACGCGGACGCCTCAACTACTTTGAACTATTATGTTCGTGGCGATATCAATAAGATGAGAGAAGCGGTGGACAATGCATTTAAATTAGATAAGAGGTGAAATTATGATTCCATTCAAAAACTTCCTGCCAATCGTTGTCGCGGATTTAGTTCATATGATTGCACAAAAACAAGACATCTCAAAAGAAAAGGCGGAAGAAGAACTAAAGAATTCAAAACTTTATGGATTTCTTGAAAACGAAGAGACTAAAGTGTGGACTTATAGTACCACGGCACTCTATTACCTTTGGGAACAAGAGAAAAATACAGGAATAATACAGTTTCCTGATGTTTAAGGAGGAGAATATTAGAATGAAATTTGAAAACTTGAATAATTTGACCCTTGAAGAAAATTTAGAATTAGGCCGTGAAGAAACAGCTTTAATTATTCATTCTGCTTTACTTTTTGAACAACTCGTTAGTGAAAATTTATACGGCGTAGAACCGGCAGTTCCTATAACTTGTCTTGAAGTCGATAACGCATTAAATAAAACATCCTTCGCTTTTCCTGAAGAGCGTATAGAGTCTTTTGAAAGAGCCCGCAACGAATACCAATTAATACTCAACGACGCTGAGAGAAGCCTATATGAAGAATTTGAATATGAAGACGAAGAAGCAACAGAACGAGCTTTAGAAGTGTTTACCTCCTATATATTAGAAGACCCTATCACAGCTTTCTTGGAAACTAACAAAGAATTAATAAAAACAGGAACCGGATTGCTTTCCGTGGATGAAAAAGATGTAATAAAATTAATGAATCGAATTAAAGTTTTAAAAAATGATGCAAACTCTTTTCCGATTAAACGATTCCTTTATAATCACTGTATTAAAATCTATATTTAGTTTTTAGGAGCGGTAAAAAATGGGACTGATGTTTGATGAAATGCTAACCGAATACACTAATGCAGTACTTAAAGAAGAAATGACTGAAAAAGCTATGATTATGGTTAAGGACGGTCTTGTCGATGAGAAAATAATAAAATACACAGGATTATCAGAGTCTGAACTTCAAAAATTGAAAAGGAGAAATGAAAATGGAAAACAATTTTGACGGATTGTATCTTCGATTAGCAAAACACGAAGGAAAAGTTGAAAAATCGATTGAAATAGCTTTGTCTCTAATTAATAGAGGATTTCCTGACGAAGACATTTCCGAAATCTGCGAACTTGGCATTGAAAAAATCCAAAAGTTACGAAAAGAAGAATATCACAATTTGAATCAAGAAGAAACCATTGAAAACGTTCAGGCTTCAGGTGCTTTTATAAGAGCTGCTCAAATAGCAACATCAATGCTTCAGGACGATTTCGAAGTAGATATGATAGAAAAATACACCGGTCTATCTACCTGTTTTATCGAAAAATTAAAAAGAGATTTTGAGAATTCCAAAATTAAAGAAGAGGCTGCTTTAAAGGCTGAGGTTGCTAAAGAAATTGAAATGGTCGTAATGATGATTCAGGACAACCTTACTTTTGAAGAAATACATCGTAAAACTCTAACGCCGCTTAAAAACATTGAAGAAATCAACGATGCTTTTGAATTAATAAAAAAGGAATACAAGCTTCGTTCTGAACTTCAAAGAATTCTTGATGCCATCAAATTAGGTTTTTCGTTAGACTATATAAAACAATGTTGTTCACTTTCAGAGGAAAAGGTTGAATTGCTAACAAATATATTTAATGAAAATTGAACTAAAAGAACATCCCCCTGAAAGTCGGTGAAAGGTTAAACCGAAAATCAGGGGGATATCTTATAAAATATGAAAAAAATAAAAGAAAGGATGGATTTATGTCGTGCTTTAATTATAGCGCACTTTTTCTGTTAGTCAATGTAAATAAACAAATGTTCATGGAATGTTTACATTATTACTTTGTTTATCAATTAAATGGTTCTTTCTTCTTTTATTGAACTGCTATAGATAAGACTACATCTCTTTTCGGATGTTTTACATGTTGTATCTGTTTCGATACCTCCCGACTTCTCCAAATTTATATCAATTAATTTAATTTCGATTGGTTATTAAATTATGTATTAAAGCTTTGGGGTGTGGGAGGTTCTTACACAGAAACTAAATTCCACGCAAAAAAACGCATCAAGGTTCAGTCTTTCTGCCGACTAACGGCAGATATAGTCTCAATAAAATATAAAACAGTATATAAAAAGATTCATAAGAAAGAAATATATATTTAAAACCATAATTTTTTACTTTTAATCTTTCTGTCAGCTTTTATTTTTCTGTTTTTTTGACCAACGCTTTGAATGCGTTGGAAGACTTGACCTTTTCGGTGAGAGAAGCGCGTAAGGTGTGTTGTTTAAATTCGCTCCCCATTTCCCCCTTTTTAATATATATTATTTTATTTTCTCCTATTTCTGAATTAATAACTATAAGTTTGGGGAATTAGGGGGAGCTACATTTTGAGCTATGTTTTGCTTTTCAAAAAGAAAAGTTATAGTCTCGTTTCTGCCAACGGCAGTTTTAGTCTTGTTAAAACCCTGCTTCAATAAAGAAGCAGAGTATAAATAATAAATTAATTAAATTTAAATTCTTTTAATAATCGTTTTCCTTTTAAAAGACTGTTATTTTTTAATAGGTTTTTATTTAAAGAAGATTTATGATTATCTAATTCTTCGACAAGCTTTAAATAAGCATTGAAATCATTGACTATGAATTCCTTTGTAATAGAATTTGTTGGCATAATTTTCTCTCCTTATTAAAATTAAAGGGACAATTCAAATATTATAAACTAAAAGTTTCAACAAATACCGGAAGCGTCCCTTATATTCAATGAAATGTTTTCTTTCAGCCATAAGCCTGAGTCAGTCTATGGTATACATTCCAAACCCTCAAGAAGCTCTGCAGATGTACGGAAACTGACCCCATCATCTGCTTCAATGCTGCGACAGACAATCAATGTTGCTGTCTATTTAAAATATGTTAGATAAAAATAAAAACATTCAATTAAAAGAAAGAGGCCCCGCTTTCGCGGGGCTCTGTTAATTAAATCAAAAATTTACCAAGACCAAGTGAAGAGCTTCACAAAGAAGTCACCGATGCTTGCAAAGAATGCTACGATTTGATCCCACCAAGTAAGCTCAATAGGTTCATCTGCAGAACCGGGTTCCCAACCGACGATTATTGTAATATCGTTTTCGACAAGGTCTTCAATATAACCGTCCTGACCATCTCCATAGAGATGTGCAGAATCATAATAAATATGTGCTGCGTCAGAATTTAGTTCATCTTTTGAGACAAATCTATAAAATTTATCTTCTGAAGGTTTGTTTGTAGAGGGACAGTGAAAGCACATATAATTATTGTCTGACAATCCCGAATTTGGATACCCGGAAAATCCACCACAATCAGAACAAAAGGCTCCGTATATAACTGCAGGAATATATCTATGATTGTCATAGAAGGAAGCGTCTTTGCCATTCTGTGCTTCGCCACAATAAGGGCAATAATGAACAGGACAATCAACATAACCTTCGTTCTCAACAAAAACAGAAATGAGGGTAGTATAAGGCTGATACGTAAAGCCGTTTTCTGTTTCTACACTTCCGATTTGCCAAATTTTCTTGTGACGCTGACAATAAAGAGCGGTATAATCTCCTCCCCCTACCAAACTATTTGCGAGGATTAAACCCTCGTGATCATATGAATACGGATCGTACCAATTGTCCGGTGCTACTTCACCGGCTTTGGGTGTGTAGTTATCGAATGTGTTATCCACATTCTCGTGTGCATATGCAACTGTACCGATAGTGAACATCATAAGAGCTGCAAGGATGATTGATAAAAGTTTCTTCATAAAAATACCTCTTTCTGTTGTGTTGTTAAACACATTTTTAATATTTTTGAGAACAGATTTCTTTCCGTTTCTCAAAAAGAATACCAATTTTTAAAACAATTTTTCGGGAACATAATTATCATTTCTCTTTTTAAAACAATTTTTTCAAAAGGTATGATAGACTAAACCTTCTTTGCGTGTAGGAAAACTGTTTTAAAATTTTCTTGCTCTGATTTTAACCCGAAAACGACATTTAATTAACTCTATAGACCTGAAATGTGATTTTAACGGTCTGAAATTTTCAAAAAAAGACTTGACAAAATACAAACTATCCCAAACGCGAATTAAGCGTTCTATCACTTACTGTGACAATATAAGCCTTATCGCCTGATTTCTTTTGTTTATAACAATCTTCGCGTTCAACATTCTGCATCACAACATCGGAATTACCGCCCTGTGTTTTAGTCTGAGCCTTTATAAACACGGGGAACATCAAAGGCATCATAAACTTATTCGAAACGCTGTTCCAAACTTTAGAAGCAAAGAAAGTGCAGTTAAAATACAGGTCCCAATAGTTCCAATTCTTTATTTCACGGCTTATGGTTTCAATATCATCCTTAGTAATATCTTCACCGAGCCAAACCTGTCCTTTTAATCCGTATTCGTTGGCGCAGTATCTTTCAACATTGTAATAAACGCCCATTCCGTCTGCTCTGCTGAATAAAAATGTTCCAACCGAAACACTGCCGAAAGGCTTCATAGTGTAACAGCCAACAGGAATTTCACCGTCAAAAGTACTTTCGATATAAATCCAAGAATGGCCGAGGAAAACAATCTGAGTACATATGTACATTTTTCCTACCACATAGTCTCCGGG
>JAXJUJ010000132.1:0-3914 GCA_036309125.1 Acutalibacteraceae bacterium
GGCACGACGAAGTCGTGACTGGGGGATATTTTTAAATAAAACAACGATATTTCAATGTTTTTTCTAAAAGTATCCCTCCGTTTTTTGCTTCGCAAAATCCACCTCCCTTTAGGCAAGGGGGCCATATAACTGCACTATCAAACATCCCGATAAATCCGAATTTGTAGGGCGATTTTAATCTCGCTTCATCAATTATACTTCGGCATCCAATCTCCGTGAACTTCGATGAGTTCGTCGACCATTTTAACGATATCGTCAATGCTGAGCTCTGAACCTGTGTGAGGATCAAGCATTGCAGCCTGATAGATGTGATCCTTCTTCTTTGTGACTGCGGCTTCGATTGTAAGCAGCTGAGGATTGATGTTTGTCATATTCATCGCTGCGAGCTGAACGGGAAGCTTGCCCATATGGCAGGGTGTAACACCACTTGAGTCAACAAGACACGGCACTTCAACACAAGCATCAGCAGGAAGGTTATCAATAAGACCTGTGTTGAGCACGTTGCCGCCGATTTTGTACGGATTGTTTGTAACCATTGCTTCCATAATGTATGAAGCGTATTCCTTGGAACGAGAGTGTGTAACTTTACCGTTAGCGAGGATTTCATCTCTCTGCTTTGCCCAGTTTGCGATCTGCTCGATGCAACGGCGCGGATACTCATCAAGAGGAATGTTATAATCTGCGATGAGGTTCGGATACTTATCCTTGATGTAGAACATATTATACTCTGAGTTGTGTTCGCTTGACTCTGTGCAGTAGTAGCCGAGACGCTTGATATAGTCGAAACGAACCATATCACCGTGCTTGTCTTCCTTCTTGTCTGAAGCGAGAGCCTTTGCGTTGATTTCAAGAGCGCGACGTCTGATTTCAGGGTAGAGGTCGTTGCCCTGCTTGTCGTGGATTTCAAGAAGCCATGCCATATGGTTGATACCTGCGATTCTGTCGTAGAAGTTATCTTCGCCGACCTCTTCGAGCATACCAACGTGGTCAAGCAAATTCCTTGCACAGCTCTGAACGCTGTGACAAAGACCGACAGTCTTGATGCCTGAGTAGCGTGTCATATAGCCTGTGAGAATTGCCATCGGGTTTGTGTAGTTAAGGAACCACGCGTCGGGGCAGACTTCCTGCATATCGTGTGCAAAATCCTCGAGTACGGGAATTGTACGAAGACCTCGCATAATTCCGCCTATGCCGAGAGTATCGGCAATAGTCTGACGAAGACCGTATTTCTTCGGGATTTCAAAGTCTGTGATTGTGCAGGGGTCGTAGAGACCGACCTGAATCGCATCGACTACGAAGTTAGCACCGCGGAGTGCATCCTTACGGTTTTCAACACCGAGATATGTTGAAATCTTAGCTCTTGATTCGTTGACATTTTTATTGATAGCCTTAAGGATGATTTCAGAGTCCTCAAGACGCTGCTTGTCGATGTCATAAAGTGCGATTTCAGCTTCTCTCAAAGCCGGTGTACACATACAGTCACCTAAAACGTTACGTGCAAAAACGGTACTTCCTGCACCCATAAATGTGATTTTCATAGGATGAACACTCCTTTTTATAATATTGACTTCAGTATAATTTTTTATAAAGACTTTGTCAATAAAGCAAATGCTTTTTCGGCATTATTGACAAAAAACGGGTGTCGTGTTAAGCTAAAAGTACTAAAGAATTCAGCTATTCAAAAGGAGGAGTCATTATGATTTTTGCCAACCACGCACACGTTTTCCCTGAGGACATTAAACCTGTCGGAACGATTGACAATCTCAAGCGTCTTATGGATGATTGCGGAATCGATAAAGCTGTCTGCTTTGCACCGTTTTCGGACAGATTTGAGGAGTCTTCACGAACAGATACACCCAACGAATGGCTTGCAAAGGCAATTAAAAATGATCCTGATCTCTACGGATTCGGCACAGTTGATTTCACTAAAAATCTCCGTGATGAGGTTGACAGAATTGCTGACTTCGGATTTAAAGGAATAAAAATGCATCCGCCGTATCAGGAGTTTGACATCGACGGCGAGGATGCTTTCAAGGTTTATGAAAGGGCAGAGGAGCTCGGACTTTTTATCTCGTTCCACTGCGGAATGCACTGGCACAGATTAAAGGGTGTAAGACCGATTCTCTATGATGAAGTAGGTTGGTTTTTTAAGAATCTGCGTTTCAGTCTTGAACATCTCGGCGGATATCATTTCTTCAACGAAAGCCTTGCTGTTATGTGTAACAATTCAAGAGGCGGAATTCAGCCGAGAGTTTTTGCGGGTTGGACTTCTATAAGCGACCGCGACGGCAAGGACGAGTGGACACTCACAAACGAACAGCTTGAAACAATTATCTTCCAGACGGATGATGAAAGCTCAATCTTCGGACTCGATTTCCCGTTCAAGGATGCTGCATATATCAAGTATGAAATTGAACGTTACAAGAGCCTCAATATCTCTGACACCGCAAAGGAAAATATCCTTGGCGAAACACTTAAAAAAGTGCTTGGAGTATAAGAGCTTCCCCTCAAGGGGAAGGCGAATGAGCTCCTGTTTCCGAATAATAAAAATCCTTCCTCCCGAAAATGAACTGCCCCAAATTGTGCGGACAGCACAAAAACCACTCCTAGGGTAGAAAATATTAACATTTAAGCGACATACTGACTTCGTTTTTCAAGCGGAGTCAGTTTTGTTTTTAGTTGAATTCTTTCGTTGTTGTAGAAATAGATGTATTGACCTATGAGGAGGCGAGCCTCCTCATAGGTTCGCAACTTTGTTCGATAGATACATTCTGTTTTCAGTATTGAAAAGAAATTTTCAGCCATAGCATTATCATATGGATTACCACGTCTTGACATCGAGGGTGTTATGCCGTATGATTGTGTTAGGTTAAAATATGCTTGGGATGTATATTGAAAACCTTGGTCACTGTGGAGCTGCAACTCTGCAGTGACCTTCTCTTTTCTCTTGGCAGCTTTGATTGTACTCAAGACAAGATTAATGTTTTGCTCTGTCCCGGTTTTGAAAGCAACAATACTGTTGTCGTACAAATCTCTGATTACCGAAAGATAAAGTGTTCCTTGTTGTGTCTTGATGTATGATATATCTGTTACCCACTTTTGATTCGGTCTGTCAGCATGAAAATCTCTATTTAACAAATTCGGATATCTATGAAGATAATCACCGTAATTGCGATATTTCTTTCTTCTGATTACGGATAACAGGTTGTATTTTTGCATAACTCTCAATATTGTCTTAGGATTGTGATGAATTCCATTCTTTTCAAGCCATATATGCACTCTACGGTAGCCGTATGTTTTACCACACTTATCCTGACATTCCTTTATCTTTTCAGCTAACGGTAAGTCTTTTGCAGGTATATCCATTCTTTTAACATAGTCATAGTAACCGCTTCTTGACACACCAAAGAATCGACACATTTCACTTATTGAATAGCTATCCTTATGACGGTAGATAACCATAAATTTTACACTTGTTCTCACTTCCTTTCTGTGAGTGAAAGAAAATCCCGCATCAGCTCATTTTCCATTTCTAATCGCTTTATGTGTCTTTCTTTGCTTGCCAGTTCATATTGCAATTGTGCAAGTTTGCTTAACTGTTGAATTGACGGCGGTAATTCCTCACCGCTTTTTCTTGGTCTGCCTTTTGGCTTGATTATTATTCCTGCTGAAAGTTTCTTCTGCTTTCTGTTATACCTTTTTGTAAAGTCTCGTATTTGTTCTACTGTAAATCCGAACTTTTCACCTATTTCTCTTCTACTTAATCCTTTTGCTTTTAATTCCAATATTTCTTTTTCATATTGCTGTATGTGTTTGTAGCTTCTGGGCATAAAAAATTCCTCCTATGGTAGTTTCTTTAATTCTACCATAGGAGGGGCTTTTTTGTCATTGTCCGTTTTTAACGGTCCTGTTCA
>JAXJUJ010000133.1:0-6343 GCA_036309125.1 Acutalibacteraceae bacterium
AGCCGAAACGACTCCCCTACATACACGACTTGAATCGGCTATTATATTTCAGCGTCGCAGACCCTCAATTATTCATTATTCATCATTCATTATTAATTATTAATTGCAGAGGTGTAACCTCTGCCCGACAAACCCGAATTTGTTTGATAAATTTTTTGTTTATAGCTATGAGCAGACAAAAAGCACCCTTGTGGGTGCTTTAGTAATTTTTGATTTTGCGTACTGATGAAAAATCGATCTTTAAACTACGGGAATATTATCACTCCAGCCATAGTATTCATCGTCATAATACTGACGTGTTTCTTCTTCTATTCTTGCTTCACCATCTTTAAATACAATCTTCAAAACAATATATTCACAACCACAACCCGGCAAATGGCCATCTTCATCTCCACAGAAATAATTCATACGATGATAAAAAACTTTTTCTTCTCCGTCTTTATCTGGCAAACACACAAAATTATATTGTGTTTTATCATCTGCTATATATAAGTCTTCATTATTACTTAAAGATCTATCTATAATAACCCATCCTCCTCCTTCAACAGGACGGCTTGCCTCAAGGGTATATGTAACCACATCATATTCATCAGGAGAGTACAAAAGCACTCTGTAATCCAAAGCGTTATATTCATCGTCAGCAACAGCATAATAAAGAAGACTCTGCGAATTTTCAGCATTGAATCTGACCTCTGCTAACTCATCTGCTGTCTGATCACCGCCAAAAACTGAAACACCTTTAAAAGTAAAAATCTGCTTGTCTCCTTCAATTCTGACATCCGAAACAGAAAACCACGATGCATCTTCTTCACATTCCCAGACCAGACCGCTTTCTTCGTCATAAGGAAGCTCAACCTTTGTTTTGTCTGTGCCCGTAATTGCACCGGCTATTGAATTAAAAACAGAAACTAAAAAGAAAATCGGCAGAAAGAAAATAACTACAACTGAACCCATAAAAGCACTCCTTTTTATTTTGAAAAATTTTCCTTTGATAAGATTATACCCCCTACGAAAAAATTTTTCAAGTCCAGATTTGGCTAAAAATCCAATCATTTTGTCTGTTTCAGTTTATTTTTGCGGTCGATTCGTGAATCGACCCTACGGTATTGATTTTGCCGTCACAGGTGGTATAATTATAAAAACCCCTCAGTCGCTTCGCGACAGCTTTTTCTCCAAAAACAGGCACCCCTTTGTCTGCTTTGCAGACATTTCCCCTATTAGGGGAATTTCCTTTCAGGGGCGCTATTATTATCAGCGCTAACGGAGGTAACTATGGATAGAATACTTTTAATCCTCACGGGTGGAACGATATGCTCGTACGAGAATGCGGACGGAAAACGTGCAACGGATGCCGAAAGTGCGAAATACAAGATTATATCTGAATTCAGGAAAAGCAGCTCCCTTTTCAGCGGTGTTGAGTTTGATACAGTTATGCCGCTTGATACGCTCAGTGAAAATATGACCTTTCAAAAGTGGGACATTCTGCTTGATGAATTGAGAAAAGTTGAGAGTGACAAATACAATGGTATCATCATACTTCATGGGACAGACACTCTTGCTTACACGGCTTCGCTTTTGTCACTTGTTATGAGCGAGAAGAATCTGCCTGTCTGCCTTGTTTCAAGCCACTCGCCTGTTGACTGTGAAGGCACGAATGCCAATGTCAATTTCAGAACTGCAGTTGAGCTGATTATGAACGGACTGAAGCCGAATGTGTATGCCGTTTATGAAAACTCTGACGGCAAAACCTGGCTTCATTACGGATCTCACCTGCTTCAATGCGGAAATTACAGCAACGATTTTTACAGCAAGGATATGATTACCGTTGACGATACCCAAGCTGTTTGTGCAGAAAGTCAGGCATTTGAAACAGACAGAAATCTGCTGAGAAGAATCAAAAAGCTTAATTCAAAGGTTCTTCTTGTAAATCCGTATGTAGGATTGGATTATAACAGCATCAATCTCGACGGTCTTTCTGCCGTTGTGCATACGACCTATCATTCGCAGACTGTTTGTGTTGACGGTGATAATAGTTCATTCGCAGAATTTGCAAAAAAGTGCAAAAAAGAAGGTGTAAGCCTGATACTTACACCTTGTGATGAAAAATCATATTCGTATGTTTCAACTGCATCAGCACTTGAGAACGGAGTTATCCCCGTAAGCGGTATGACAGATGAAACGGTTTATGTCAAAACTGTTGTGGGTTGTTCATTGAGATATAACAGAAATGAGCTTGCTGATTTTTTAAATACGGATATCAATCTCGAAACTGTTTATTGATAAAATCAATCATACCGTGCCAGTCATCACGGGCGAAATAGTGTTTACCGTGGCGGAAGTATAATCCTATACTTCCGTCATGTAACATTTTACCGCATTTGAGGTAATCGTCTTCATCATAGACAAAGCCTTTTTTGCCGTAAAGCTCATAGACTTCGGAAGCTGCCGCACAGCAAAGGAACTGCACATCCGGTCCTGCCCAGATATCTTCTTCTGCAGAAGCGATATGAACAGGCCTCGGAGCAATCAAAGAATGCATAAAATGCTGTTCAAATTCAGTTTCATTATCCTTGCCGATATAGTTTTTATAATTTTCGCAGAACCAGAATTCGAAATTTCGGATGATGTCTGCGATTTTTTCTGACTTTTCCTGCTTACCTCGGTTAATTGAGTCACCACTGCATCCTGCACAGTTTGAATGAACGCAGGAGAAGCGTTCATCGGAGATACCTGCGAGAAGTGCTGTTTTGCCAAGCCTCGAATGACCGCAGACAGTTACGCAATCAAGGTCGACCTCTTCTCTTGTTTCAAGGAAGTCCATTACTCGCATAGCAGCCCAAGCCCACATTGCGATTTTTCCGGGTGAATAAAGAGTTCTTTCCTGATTTTTATAAATCACACCTGCAAGTCCGTTTGTGAAATCACCGTCATCGCTTGTTACATCCTGATAGCAGAACGATGCTATCGCAAAGCCGTTGTCGACAATTTCCTCTGTCGGAATGTATTTATCAGGAATATCGGGACGGAAATTGATACAAACGAAGGTTTTGAATTTATCCCCCTTTGTCGGACAGACATATGTAATCGGGAATGTAAATTCTTCACCGTAAACTTTCGAAGTAATTTCAACCTGAGTTATTGAAGCCTTACCTGCGCAGAAACGGTCATCAGGCTCGCTGACAACCTTGAAAGATACACTTTCAGGCTTTTCGGGAAGGTAGCCGTACTCACATTTGTACATCATTTCCCTGACGACGGGTTTTATCTTTTCCCATTCTTCAACTGTCGTTGCACGCTTGCCTGCCACCTCCAACGGTGACGGTACTTTAAGAGCTTTTAAACGTTCTTTAACTGTCATTGAAATCACCTTACTTTTCTGAAGAAAGTCTGAATACATCCCCTGCTTTGCCGATAACGATTATATGATCATCAGCTTTGAAAACATAATCAGCTCCCGGCATCGTATCAAGAGCATTGCCCTTCTTTATTGCGATTATATTCACTTTATAATGCTGTCTGACACCAAGACTTGCAATTGTTTTTCCTGTCCATACAGACGGTGTAGGAATTTCATAAATCGCATATTCGGGTGTGAGCTTGATAAAATCGAAAATATTGCTTGAATTGTATCTTACCGCAAGCTTTTCGGCAATTTCACGTTCGGGATAGACAACCTCATCTGCACCTATTTTCTTAAGAAGATCAGCCTGGATATCACGTTTTGCCGTCGAAATGACCATCTGAGCACCGTGACTTTTCAGAAGAGATGTAACAACGAGTGAGGACTGAAAGTCTGAATCTATCGTTACAAAACAGATATCAAAGCTTTCGACTCCGAGTGCCATAATAACATTTTCGTTTGTGCAGTCACCGATATTTGCATCACCGTGTGACGGAGAAAGACTTTCGATAACGTCAGGGTCTTTATCTATTACCATAACCTCATTGCCGAGATCAAGCATCGTTGATGCAAGATGTCTGCCGAGTCTGCCCATACCTATTACAAGAATTGATTTCATAATAATCACCCTATCATTATTTTGCCCGTGGGGCGTTTGAGAATCGCTGTTTTATTTCGTTTTGAAAGAAGCATTATGAAAGACAAAGCTCCTATTCGTCCCGCATACATCAGAACGACGAGAATTATCTTTGATGCTGCTGTAAGTGTCGGAGTAACGTTCATTGAAAGTCCGACAGTTGCAACAGCGGAAACAACCTCAAAAAGAACCTCTCTTAGTCCGAGCGGTTCAATGAAGCTGAGTGCAAGCGAGCAAGCAAGAATCATTGCGAAATAGATAAATGCAATCGAGCCTGCACGTCTGACCATTTTATCTTCAATACGCTTTTTGAATACGGTTACGTTGTTATCTTCCTGAAGATAAGCAATTGTTGAAAGCAGAATAACTGCTACGGTAGTGGTCTTCACACCGCCTGCAGTCGAGCCCGGACTTCCTCCGATGAACATAAGAACGATTGTGAGAATTCCACCCGGTTCCGAAAGCGTTGACATATCGACTCCGGAAAAGCCTGCTGTCCTTGGTGTAACTGCCTGGAAGAATGAATTAAGTATCTTTTGCGGAAGACTCATACCCTCAAAAGCATGGTCATACTCAAAAAAGAAAAACAGGACAAAAGGTACAACCGTAAGGACAGCTGAAGCTACCAAAACAAGCTTTGTGTGCATCTTGTAATTTTTGAATTTAGCCTTACACACGAGGATATCGTCCCACACAAAGAAGCCGATACCGCCAATCATTATAAGAAGCGAAAGAGTGAGCAGAACCACTGCATTGTCATTAAAAAGTATGACTGAAGAGCCGGGTTCAAGCTGTCCGAAAAGATCAAAGCCTGCATTGCAGAATGCGGAAATCGCATGAAAGACTGAAACATATAAACCTCGTAACCAGCCGAACTGAGGTACAAACTGCGTTGCCAGAATCACAGCGCCCACAGCTTCAATAATCGCTGTACCTGCCACAATACGTCTGACAAGCTTACCTATTCCCGAAAGAGTTATCGTGCCTGCAGATTCCATAATCAGCATTCTGTTCTGCAGACCGATTTTGTGACGCATAAAAAGCGTCGCCATTGTGATAACGGTCATAAAACCGATACCGCCGAGCTGAATCATAAAAAGAATGACAAGCTGACCGAAAAGCGTCCAATGGGTGTAAGTGTCGAACGGGACAAGACCCGTTACACACGTAGCACTTGTTGCAGTAAAAAGAGCGTCAATGAAACTTGTAGTCTGTCCCTCGCGTGTTGCAAAAGGCAGCATAAGAAGCACTGCGCCGATTAAAATTACCGCGAGAAATCCGCCTGCAATAATCTGCATACGTGAAAATTTTTTCTTTATTTTCTGTAACATAAAATTACCTGCTTTATTTTGATACTTTTATTATAACAGATAATCACCGAAAATCAACAAATCTACACATCTGCTTTAATTAAAATTTACAAAATTTTAACAGGACCACGGTATATGTCTAATTGATTTTAGTGAATATTAGTGTTATTATAATATAGTACTATAAAATACGGAGTGATATCAGTGTCACATTTGATCGAACTTAAAGATGCATATAAAATTTACAATCCGGGCGAAAACGAGGTACGTGCCCTTGACGGAATCAACCTGAATATCGACAGCGGTGATTTCGTTGCGATTGTCGGACAATCAGGCTCAGGCAAGTCAACGCTTATGAATATGCTCGGACTGCTTGACGTTGTAACAAGCGGAACATATATACTTAACGGTAAAGACATCAAGGATATGGATGATGATGAGCTCAGCGAAATCAGAAACCGTGAAATCGGATTTATCTTTCAGGGGTTCAATCTCATTCCGAGTCTTACCGCAAAGGGTAACGTTGAGCTCCCTCTGATTTATAGAGGTATGAAAGCTGAAGAAAGAGATAAGCTTTCTACAGAAGCACTTAAACGGGTCGGCCTTGAAAAGAGAATGAATCATCTGCCGAATGAGATGTCCGGCGGTCAGCAGCAAAGAGTTGCAATCGCACGTGCAGTAGCAGCAAAACCTCCCGTTATCCTTGCCGATGAACCGACAGGTAACCTCGACTCTGCTTCAGGCAAGGAAGTTATGCGAATCATAAACGAGCTCTGGGCAGAAGGTCGAACAATCATTCTCATCACCCACGATGATAAAATCGCTGCAAAGGCTCACAGAGTTATCCGTTTCAGCGACGGCAAGATCATTGAAGATTACGTAAATGAACACGTCACACCTGAAAGTGTTTTATAAAAAACGTTCAGTGAAACAAAAAAGATTCTTTTAGGTTTATACAATATAAATACATCTTATAGTAGGGGCGATTCACGAATC
>JAXJUJ010000134.1:0-2992 GCA_036309125.1 Acutalibacteraceae bacterium
AGATTGATAATTGAAACAACGATGGAGCGCTGTGTGCGATGAAAGTTGCACGCACAGTGCTAAGCGGGGGAAAAGCTGGAGATAATCTCAAAGGCTTACCTATCGCAATAGCGAGAGAAAATTAAAATTCCTGCTGAAAGAATCCGAAAATACTTCCCGAAAAGCTACACAACCGAGCAGATTGAAGAAGCAATCATAAAAATCTGTGAAAGCAGATACAGAGCCCGTCAGAGTAGAGATGCCCGTTAAATTACAGCTTTGAGAAATCATCAAAATATTTTGACATTAGATAGTTAAATAGTTGCATAATAACAGACTCTCGACCATTGGGGTTAAAGTGGGTAGTAACATCATATACAGTACCACCGATTTTCATTGAAAAATCACTTCCTTTATATTCCATATGTCTTTTTATCATTTTATCCCATTTTTCATCATCAAATATATCTGTATCCAAACCTAATTCTTCAAAAATTTCAATCCAACTTTTTTCTTGCATAAATAACATACTCCTATTATCGAACAGAGTCTGATTGTATAACCGCAATCAGACTCTGTTCTTACCCTTGCAATGCCCGCCCAAGATGTAGATTTCTTGGGCTTTTTCAATTTATCAAATATCAATGCACGAATCAAATGTGTGAATAAAAAAATTTAACTTTACAAGGAGGTATGCTTATGGATTTTGATATGACCGCAGTATTTCATTACGGTCAGGATAGCGAGAAACATATCAACCGTTTTCAGGAAAAACGATTGGAATATGTTACTCGTGAGCTGTATAATTACTCAGCCGAACAGCTTCGTTCTTTGCTGAGTTCAATTAAAGAAATCGGCACATTCGCAGCATCGGAAGTGTAACAGTATAATATAAATCAAGAAGTATAGGGCGAGCTTCGGTTCGCCCTTAATCATTTAAGGAGGAAAAAATATATGAAAAAGAAATCACGGTTACCTTTTGAAGAAGACCCTCGACAGGTAGCCATTTATACAAGAAAATCCCGTATCACCAACAAAGGTGACAGTATCGGAGTTCAGTTTAAACAAAGCGGAGATTATGCTATAAATCAGTTGGGATTACCTGAGGATTATGAGTTTGCAAAATATGAGGATAAAGGGCTCAGCGGTTATTACTGTGACCGCCCGGACTTTCAAAAACTTCTCCGTGATATTGAACACGGGAAAATTAAGGCTGTTGCCTGCTACAAGTTAGACCGTATAGGTCGTAAAACTGCAGACCTTATGCGTTTACTCGAATACTTTGAAAGGCATAATGTTGTTTTGCTTGTATGTTCAAATAATATCAACACTCAGAATAACACATCAAAAATCATAATTCAGGTTCTTGCAATCATTGCAGAATTTGAGCGTGATATTCTTACCGAGCGTATTCAGGATAATCTTATGGAGCTTGCTAAAGACGGACGTTGGCTTGGCGGTAATACACCTACAGGCTTCACATCAAAAAGAGTTACAACGGGTAGCGGCAAAAACAAAAGTGCTGTAAGCCATCTTGAAAGCATTGATGCAGAAAAACGAGTGGTACAGAAAATATATGAGATTTTCAGAAGCACACGCTCTATTCAGACAACTGCAAAGATAATCAGCAAGGATTACCGAACAAAGCAAGGTGCAGAATTTAACGCTTCTACGACAAGGTTAATACTGACCAACCCTATTTATTGTGTTGCTGATGAAAGAGCATATAACTATTTTCTTGATAAAGGCGGTAATATTTACGGTGAAATTTCAGAATTTGATGGACAACACGGCATTTCGTGCTATAATAAAACTGACCAATGCAAGGTTGAAGATGAAGACTCCACTTTCTTCAATCCGAAATTTTCACAGATACTTTCACGAAAGCCTGTTGAAGAATGGATTATTGCTGTCGGTAAGCACGAAGGCTTTATACCTTCGAGTGAATGGATAGAAACACAGGAGCTTCTTTCAAGCATTGCAGAAAAATACAACAGACCTCACCGCCGTACTAATGCTTTACTTGCAGGAATAGTTTTCTGTCCTGTATGCGGTAAAAGGTTAAGCGTTACTTCAGAATCCAATCGTTGGACACACGGTAAGCCCCGCTTTAAATATACTTGTCCCGGTGTCCGCAAAAAGGAATGCACCTTTAAAGCCGTTGACGGAGTACTGCTTGATGAATTTGTAGTTGCACAGTTATCAAATCTCAGTGATGAAAGTGCAATATATTACAACACTATTTTCAATGAAAAACTGCAAAATCTCATTTCTAACGATGAAACTGAAACAGAATACCGTGAGACTACGAAAGCTATTGAGAAAACCAAAACAGCAATAGCGGCACAGGTGCGAAATATGCGAGAAGCTGATGAATCGCTTCGTAAGTTTATTGAAGCTGATATTGCAGAAATGAATAAAGACCTTGAAAAGCTCGAAAAAGACCTTTCCCGTATTCAGGAAAGCAAGGCAGACGGTGCCTTGATGCTTCAGGAGCTTAATGAGGTAAGAAAAAAGCTGTTATCCTTTGCAGAATATGCAAAAGATGCACAGCCGGAAGAACTTGTTAATTTAATCTCAACCGTTGTTGAGAGAATTTTTATTACCACAGAGAATGACAAGAGAGTTTGTCATATCTTTGTGAAAGGCTGCACAACCGAGGACTATACAGACCTCTTCGGCGCAGCCGATTACATAACGGATAACAATAATCCTTTAATTTTTAATATGTGTGATTCAGAACAGTGTAGAGAAAACTATATGATACTGGCATCTGTACTTTGAATGTGATGTGCTTTTTATTTCATTTGTTCCATCTTTCTTAAACATAATAATCCTCCTTTTATTTTAGTAATGCAGTCGCCAAACCGCTTCTATTATATCAGGAGGTTATTATTTTTTGCAGCACTCTTTTGCGTGCTGCTTTTTGTTTTTACTAAAGCATTCTTTTTCCCCCGGTAAAACCGGGGGTTTTCAACTGTTGCCAGACAACAAAGGCAGAGAAATGTACAAC
>JAXJUJ010000135.1:0-27741 GCA_036309125.1 Acutalibacteraceae bacterium
GTGATATCCCACTCAGTATAAGCTTTGATTCCCTTAACGTGAGTATTTTTATAAAGTAAACCGATGATAAGAGATGCGATAAATCCTGCGATAAGACCTGCAACAAGTCCACCGAGAATGTCTGACGGATAGTGAACGCAAAGATAAATTCTTGAGCATCCCATAAGTACTGCGAAAAGCATTGCTGTCCAGCTTATGTACTTTTTCTTGCTTGCAAAGAAATAACCTGCCATTGCTGCCATTGCTGAAGTTGTATGTCCTGACGGGAATGATCTCTCTCCGACTTTTGTACCCTCACCGGATGTACTTGCATCGATCCACCACTGTTTAAATTGAGCGAAACAATCACTAAGTTCATTCTGGAAGGGTCTGGGTCTTGCAACGAGAGGTTTGATCGATACGTTAGTGATCAATGCACCTACACCTATAGCAAGGAGCATCACCATTCCTGCCTTACGTGTCTTTTTAAACAGCATCATTACTATTGAAATAATGATGAAAAACAAACCTTCTTCACCTAAAAGTGTTACAAACTTGAAAAAAGGATCCCAGAAAGCACTTCCTGCCCCCTGATTAAATGTATCGTGGAAAAACTTAAGAATATTATAGTCAAAACTATAAAATGTTTCGTTTAACCACTGAGCTGCTGCTGTCATATTAAATTTCCTCCTAAAAAATTTTGATAATTATAACATCTTTTTCGGAATATTGCAATGCTTTTAGTAACTTTCTGTCACTTTGTCTTGAAAGTTTATTTCTTATGTGATATTATAATAACATTAAAAATAAGGAGGTTTATTATGACTTATATTACAAAAGTAATTTCTGTTATTTTATCAGTAATTATGACAATAATACCGACTTTACAGGCAGTTCCGCAGCCGTCAGTAGAATCAACTGCTGCAGAAAATTACAAGTATACTCTCGAGGATATGAGTGTAATTTATGATGAGAAAGACGAAAATGGTAACTACTACCCTCTCGTCGTGGTACCGGGCATTTCTCATTCAATAACTTACGTTGTTGATGAAAACTATGACTATGCTAATGCTGAAGATCCGTCTAAGCCACCTATCAAAAAGGATGCTTTCGGTAATGATATGACCGGATCTACTATCATTCTTGATATACCCTCCACAATTCTTGCAGCTGTTACATATTTTATTGTACCTCTTGTGATGTCAGTTATTACTCAAAGCGATGCAGGTGTTGTTGACGGTATTGCAAAGCTTGCCGATGCCGCTTTCTCGGTTCAGCAGACTCTCCCTGACGGAACTTTTGCAAACAACGAAATCGGTTTACTTGAATTCAATGGTTCATTTGCTGATTACGCAACTAAAGATCATAATAATCAGACATATATGGAGAACCAGTGCGAATATCTCTACAAAATTCTTCCTCTTAAGTCAGTAGCTGAAACAATCGGTGAGGAAAACCTGTTTTTCTTTACTTTCAGTCTTTTTGGTGACCCGATGACATCAGCTGACAATCTGGATAAGTATATTGATATGGTTCTTGAAAAAACAGGAGCTGAAAAGGTCAATCTTCTCCCAATTAGCCTCGGTGGTACAATATTCACCGCATATGCAGAAAAGTATACTCATACCAATAAAGTAAATGCTGTGGTAAATGTTGTTCCTGTACTTAACGGAACGCAGGTTGTTGATGATATGTATCAGCGTGACTTCAACCTTGATGGAGGATACTGGTATCAGGAACTTTTCCCGATCGTAATCGGCGAGTTTACTGAATACGGTGATATGGTCGGAAGTCTTGTAAATCTTCTTATACGCTCCTTGCCATCAAACGTTAATGCAGCTATGATTACAAGCATGTACGATGTTCTGCTTGAAAATCTTCTTATCAATACTCCTCAGATGTGGGCAATGGTAACCAGGGAATCTTATCCCGAACTAGCTGATAAGTATCTTGCTGACACTGAATATGCTCCGGTAAGAGCTAAAACAGATGCTTTCTATAATGCACAAATGAATCTTGAAGACAATATCCGAACAATGGTTGACAATGGCATTGAAATTAATATAATTTCAGGATATAGCCTTCATACAGGTGAAGCAAGATATAACTTCTTCCAGCTTATGGGCGATTCGTTTAATGTCAACGGTGACGGAATCATTCACGTTGGTTCTACAACTCTTGGCGCTACTTCAGTACTTCCCGGTGAACAGTTACCTGCTGACTATCAGCAGAAAATTAACAGTAATTATTCATATATCTCACCCGACAGAGAAATTGACGCTTCAACTGGTGTCCTTCCCGACAATACGTGGTACTTTTACAATATGAACCATGAGGATACAGCCAACAATGCGCCTGTTATCAATCTTGCTCTGGCTCTCCTCTACTCTGATGAAGTGGACAATGTACACTCAAATCCTGAAAAATTCCCACAGTTTAACGGAAATTCAGATAACTGGTTTATAAGACGTTGGAGATATAATGATCTTAAGAATATTTACCAGAAGCATCTTAACGGTGAACTCGAAATGACACCTGAAGATGTGATCGAGTGCGAACAGCTTCTCTACGAATGTGAACGTGTAATGCGTGCAACAATCGCTGACGATGCATTCTGCAAAGAAACAACTCTCAGAGTTAATATCATTTGCAACAAGTACTCGGGTCTCTCTGATGAAGATATATATAGACTTACACAGAAGCAGATGAAAGAACTTGACCCTACCGTAAAAGCAATTGAAACTGTAATCAAATTTATTGATATGACAATTTATGGAATATACGGTACTAAAGCATATTCGCAGTTTTTAACTGTATTTTTTGAATAATATCTTGGGATGCTCTGAGTTTTCAGAGCATCCCTATTTATATAAATAAAAATTTATATGATTAATGCAATATTGTTCAATTTCTACATTGAATTATATTTGCTACTGTGATATAATTAACGGAACGCAATAATTAAGCAGGAGTTGAAAATTCATGGATTCATTCGCAGAACTTTGGGAATTAATTAAAGAAGAATGTAAAAAGCAAGTATCTGAATCCATATACAATGTTTGGTTTAAAGATATGGAGCTTGTAAGCTTCACTGAAAAAAAAGTTGTTATCGCACTTTCAGATTTTAAACGTAAAATTATTGAAACTAAATTTATGGGTAAACTTACTGATTCTTTTACGAACGTATTAGGCTTTGATATAGACATAGAATTGGTTGATGTAGATGCCGCTACGGAATACGTTTCAAAAAAAGAACCTGAAAATCTTAAAGCTGAAGACACTTTTGATTCGTTCGTTGTCGGAGCTTCAAATAAATTTGCATACGCAGCAGCAAGTGCCGTAGCAAATGATCCCGGAGCTAAATACAATCCTTTGTTTATTTACGGAAATTCAGGTCTTGGAAAAACTCACCTTTTGAATGCTATTGCTCATTCAGTTGAACAACAAAATCCTAATGCCAAAATAATATATACTCGTGGTGAAGATTTCACCAATGAACTTATTCGTTATATCTCATCCAAGAGTACAATTGAGTTCCATAAAAAATACAGAAATGCCGATATCCTTCTTGTCGACGATGTTCAGTTTATCGCCGGTAAAGAATCAACCCAGGAAGAATTTTTCCATACTTTTAATGCTTTGTATCAGGCAGGCAATCAGATTGTTTTGACATCTGACCGTCCCCCGAAAGAAATCGCTTTGTTGGAAGACCGACTTAAAAATCGATTTGAATGGGGTCTTATGGCCGATATACAGCCTCCTGATATCGAAACCAGAATGGCTATTATTAAGAGAAAAGCTGATATTTTACAATTCGATCTTCCGGATGAATGTGTACAATTCATAGCTGAAAAACTTAAAAACAATATTCGTCAGCTTGAGGGCGCAGTAAAAAAAATGCAGGCTTTTGTTACAATGCAAGGTTTACCGGTAAATCTTGCGACAGCTCAGAAAGCTATTGCTGATATTTTTGTTGATAAAGTGCCTGTAAAGGTCACTGTTGAAAAAATCGTCTCAGAAGTTGCCCGCACTTACGGTGCCGAACCTGAAGAGATTTACTCAAAGAAACAAAATGCACTCATTACGGAAATGAGACAGATGGCAATGTTTATTGTCAGAGAACTTACCGGTCTTTCTACTAAGGCTATCGGTCGTGAATTTAACCGTGACCATTCTACTGTAGTTTACAGCCTTGAAAAGTTCCAGAAGCGTTATAATGACGATAGCAAAGTCAGACAGATGGTCGACAATATTACAAAAAATGTACGCGACGGAAACTGATTGTCAGGAGGTATTTAAATGGCTTTCAATATATTTAAAAAATTTAATTTTGGCCTCAAGAAAACCCGCGACAGTATGTCGGGTGCTATTGATGCTGTTATAAGTGAAAATGAGGATATTACCGATCAGCTTTATGACGACCTTGAAGAAATTCTTATCATGGGTGACGTCGGTATGAACACATCCGCAGAAATCTGTGAAAAACTTCGCGATTATGTATCTAAAAAGCACCTTAAGAAATCTTCTCAGGTTAAGGGTGCAATCAAGGAGATTGTTGCTGAGATGCTTGAAGGCGGAGAAGATATGGGTCTTGTGACGATGCCTTCTGTTATCCTTGTAATCGGTGTTAACGGTGTCGGTAAGACTACTACTATCGGAAAGATGGCTGCAATGTACAAAGCTGAGGGTAAAAAAGTTATTCTTGGTGCTGCTGATACATTCCGTGCAGCTGCTATTGATCAGCTTGAAGTATGGGCAAACCGTGCGGGTGTTGATATAGTTAAGCACCAGGAAGGTGCCGATCCTGCAGCTGTTGTTTATGACACAATCCAGGCAGGTAAATCAAGAGATGCTGATATAATTATATGCGATACAGCAGGTCGACTTCATAATAAAAAGAATCTTATGGAAGAGCTTGCAAAAATATACAGAATCATTGATAAAGAACTTCCCTATAACGACCGTGAAAGTCTTCTTGTTCTTGATGCTACTACAGGTCAGAACGCTGTTAATCAGGCTAGAGATTTTAAAAATGTCTGTGAAATTACAGGTATTGTGCTCACTAAGCTGGACGGTACAGCTAAGGGCGGTGTTGTTCTGGCTATAAAGAACGATCTTAAAGTCCCCGTTAAGTTTGTCGGTGTGGGTGAACAGATTGATGATCTTCAGCCGTTTAATCCCACAGCTTTTGCTGAAGGATTGTTTGAAAATGAAGTAAAACATGATGATGACAATATGTTTATCCCAAAGACTGAGACTGAGGAAGTTGCTGAATGAAAATTATTATCGCAACCCATAATATGAAAAAGAGGGTTGAACTCGAAAGAATCCTCTCCCCTCTCGGTATTGAAATTGTTACAGATGATGACATTGGCTGTACAATCAGAGATGTCGAAGAAAACGGTACAACCTTTGAGGAGAATGCTTATATCAAAGCACAGGCCGGTTGTGAAGACAGTGGTCTGCCATGCATAGCAGATGACTCCGGACTTGTTGTAGATGCATTAAATGGTGCTCCGGGCGTCTATTCGGCACGTTACTGCGGTGTTCATGGTAATGACGAAGCTAACAATGATAAGTTGCTTAAAGAGCTCGAGAATGTTCCTGATAACGAACGAACCGCAAGATTTGTCTGTGCTGTTTGCTGCGTATTCCCTGACGGAAGAAAGCTTAGTGTAATGGATACTTGCGAGGGTACAATTTTTCGTGAGAGACATGGCAACGGTGGATTCGGATATGATGTGCTCTTCAATTGTAACGGACAGCCTTTCGGTGAAATTCCTGCAGAAGAAAAAGATAAAGTAAGTCATAGAGGAAAAGCTTTAAGAAGACTTGCAAAAGAATTACAGTATTATATTTAACGGAGAAAAATATGGAAGAAAAAATGACTAGCAAAAGACGCGCTGAACTCAGAGGTCAGGCAAATCGCCTTGAACCGCTTTTTCAGGTCGGTAAGGGTGGAATATCTGATGCATTGATTGCGCAGACAAGCGACGCTCTGAGAGTGCATGAGCTTATTAAATTAAAGGTACTTCTTGAATCAGCACCTGAAACACCAAGAGAAATTGCAGAAAAGCTTGCTGCTGCTACAGGCTCTCAGGTTGTTCAGGTTATCGGCGGAAGCATGATTTTCTATAAAGAAAACCCTGAACTTCAGGCTGAAAAGAAAGCTAAAGATAAGCCGAAAAAATCAGGTACAGGTAAAGGTGCAAAAGATTTCAAGAAGAAGTATAATGCTATTGCTAAAAAGAATGAAAAAGATCAGAAAAAATCACGTTATTCAAAACCAAATAACGGAAGATTTTACAAATAATAATTAATGAGCGAAAGGAGTTGTGATAGGATGGAAAAGAAAGAAAATTCAACTGTTGCACAGAATAAAAAAGCCTATCACGACTATTTTGTTCTGGAAGAGTATGAGGCCGGAATTGAGCTTTTCGGTACTGAAATCAAATCAATAAGACAAGGTAAACTTAATCTTAAGGATTCCTGGTGTAACATTATCGAAGGTGAAATTTTTGTCAACGGTATGCACATAAGCCCTTACGATCACGGCAATATTTTCAACCGCGATCCGTTAAGAGTCAGAAAGCTTCTGATGCATAAAAAAGAAATCAACCGACTTTTCGGAACAGTTAAGCAGGATGGTCTTTCCCTTATTCCCCTTTCGGTTTATTTTAAGAAAGGCAGAGCTAAGGTTAAGGTTGGTCTTTGTAAGGGTAAAAAACTTTATGACAAACGTGACGTCGCCGCTAAAAAAGATGCTGCAAGAAACATCGAACGAGCGATGAAGGAACGGTTTCAATAACATGGGGATGAAAGGATTTCGACGGGGATTCTGAACTGTGATAAGCGAGTAGTGGTGCGGGACCACTATAAAATCCGTAGTTTATTAAAAATAAACGACAACAATACAAAATTAATGGCTGCTTAATGCGGCCCATCCTGTTCAGTAGTACCACGGACTGAATAAGGGTGTCGATCAGTGGTGAACGTGAATACGTGATTAGCCTTGTAACGTATCACGGACTAAAGGATACCGTAAGAGATAGCCTGTTTGTCGGCGCTCTCTGAGGGGAATCTTAAAAGATAAACTATACTCGTAGAAAGTTGCGGGAATGGGTTTTCGGACGCGGTTTCGATTACCGCCATCTCCACCAAAAAAGAGTCAGACGAATACCTACTACTTCTTCACAGGCGGCTTCGCCGTGAGAGTGGTCATCTGACAAAACAGAAAGAATCAGGGTTAGAAATAACTTTGATTCTTTCTGTTTGTATAGAAATATTGAAATTATTAGTGAATATGTGATATTATTATAAGCGGTATAAACATCCTCAGCAATCGCACAGTAGGTTGCGTGCTTTGAGAACTTGCTTATCTTAGCAATTTATAAGTGTGGTGAAATAAATGAAAAGATTAGTGTCGAGTCTATTCATATTGATTAACTTAATTTCTCTTACCGTTCTTGCTGTTGCTCACCCTGGAAACACTGATGGTTGTGGTGGTCATTTAGATCGCCTTACCGGAGAATATCACTATCATCACGGATTTTCTGCACATCAACACGAAAACGGTGAATGTCCATATAATTTTGTTGACAAATCTACTTATAATAGCAGCCACCACACAAAAACAAAAGACACTTTGGAAACCGAAGAAACACTCCTTGAGGAAGAATTAAATCAAATCAGCGAAAACAAGCTAGCGGCTGCAAACAAAATACAAGAAGAATACGCTGAAAAAACTTCATGGTTCATAACCGCATTAATATTTATTGCTTTTGGGTTAATATATTCATTCAGATATTCATATTTAAATGAATTTTCTATAAGGAGTTAATGAAATGAAAAAGAAAAAAATATTCATTACAACAATATCCATTTTGATGATTATTTACGTTGGTTTCAGCATAATTATTTCATTGCAACAAAAAGAAATTAATGAATTGGAAATCAAACTTTCGAATTCTTATCATGACAATAGTTCATTGAGACAAGAAAAAATATATCTGAATCGAAAAATAGAAACCCTTGAATTGATAGATGATGAATATAATTTCTACCACGCCCACTCTGTGATTTGCGATGATAATTCAAAATACTATCATCAATATGACTGTACTGAATGGGATAACAATGCTTTTTATATTTACAATTATGAACAAGCAATAAATTTAGGATACGAAGCTTGTCCTGAATGTCATTAAATAAAAAATCCACTCACTGATCTTATGTTAAACAATAATAAAATATACTTATAGTTTGGTTGACATTTTCAACTTAAGGTGATAAAATGTTCTTAGAAGTTTGACCGACTCCCGCTTTGAGCGTATGGGCTGGGGCATTTTGCATCAGCAGAGTTTCGGCAGACTTCTTTTTATAATCATTGGTTATGACTTTTATATTAAAGCCATAAAACATCAATAGTATAACCTTTGAGTTTATTTACTTTTTCACCCGCATGTGATATACTAGTATCAAAGGTGTTGAGCATCCAATCAGTACGGCTTTTGCCGTCAAGACGACTATGTTCGTCAAGTGAAGGCGACACCTTTATTTTTATTTTCTCGTAGCTACATATTGTAACGATCAATAACTGAAGTGTGTTCAATCAACTTTTAAACCTATTGACATATCAGGAATATAGAGTACACTATTGTCTGAAGTCGAATCGAGACTATCGTTTATATCCTTATTAGGTGCGACGGTAAGCGATTCGGCTTCTTTTAAAGCAATAAGAACCTCTGTTTGTTAAACAGAGGTTCTATTTATTGTTCAATTTTTCACGTTCTTCCCGGTTGATTTCATTAAACTTATCGGAAACGTCTTCGAGAATTTTCTTTTGCTGTTCTTCAGGCAATTCACGTAAGCTTCTTATATATTCTCTTTCTTTAGGCGTTAACTTACCAATATATTCCAAGCCGGCGAAAAGCATAGAATCACTCCTTCAATGTATTAATTTTATCATAACAATATTTAAAAATCAAGTATCGATAATTGAAATAAACATTAGTTTGAAATAATTCTATCTACTATTTTCGACATAAAAACAATTGTTTTTTCAAATTTTGACTTTGGACAGAAAAAAACACCACACACATAAGCGCATGGTGTTTTTGTTAAGCTCAGATTTCAGCAAAAGTTCTGATGTAGTTTGCAGACATTGCTCGTGAAACTGTTGCATTGAATTTAAATCCGCTTTCAGATAAAACTCGGAAAGCAAGAGCAAATGAATTAAAGAATCCGGTAAAGCCTTTATCGAATCCGTTACTCAAAAATCCGAATGCAATGCTCATAGCTGTAATTTCAGAATTATCTTCAGTGTCATTTTCAGTACCGTTAATTACATTTAAAGCATAAGCAAACTGACCTTTTGTAATAGCGTCGTCAGGGCTGAATGTTGTATTAGATGTCTGAGTCATCAAACCGTTCTTAATGACATATTCAATATCATTATAATATTTATATCCCGGTCTAACATCTTCGAGTACACTATAAATACCGGCATCCAGAAGTGCTTCAATGATCTTATTAGCAATATAAGCATGACCGGCTGCATCAGGATGGCTGTCAACATAAGTTGTACCTGAAATATCAACATATGTATAACCGAACTTTTCTGCACCGTCAATCATTGGTTTATTGGCAATTTCCATTATCAGGTCTACGATTGCACCGGACACAGCTGCTGCATCGTCACCTTCTCTTACCCCTGATATCTCTTCGCCTACAACGCCTTCATAATCATAATATTTACCCTTAACACTGTTATCACTCATTCCGACTACCATAAGAGTTACGTCAGGATTAAGATCATAAATATCCTGGATCATTATATCCCAGTTTTTATAGAAATTGCTAAGGCCATATTCGAGTGCTGTAGGTACTGTTTCAACCAGTTCAGGTAATGCACCTGCAATATGAGCTACCTCAATCAAAGATTCAATGGTGCTGATATCCATAGAGCTCGTATCTATAATCTCCTGAAGCTTTTCCATGTACTCATCAGTAACGTTCTTTTTCTCCATTACATCAGCAATAACCCAAGTAAGATATGCGCCCCAGTCATTACCACCTACACCAAGTGTAATGAGATCTGCTTCTGCAATTGACTTTTTATATGCAGTTCTGTATTCTTCACTACCAGCATATCCGACTGCATCAAGCTGACTCGGATGGAAAAGATAATCATCTGTTTCACTGAAATCATCTTCAAGCATATAGCGTATCTCAATAGTTCTGAATCCGGGTGCAGCAAATGCAGTCATAGAACCATCATCAATGATAGCGTTTGCGAGAATATCTGCATAAGAACCCGGGACTCTATAATACACTGTTTCCTGGTTTGCTCTGTTAAATTCTCTGTCGTTTTCAGTAATCTGATCGCGATAGCCGCTTGCAACACTGTCTCCAAGGAGCAAATAATTTTTATATTATCCCTTATGAAGATTTATCGCTTCGTCATTAAGCTCAAAAGCAAAACAACACAGTGATCCGGAAACTAATGATAAGACTAACAAAGATAGAATCATTACTCTTAGAAATTTTTTCATGACAAATCCTCCATTAAATTTTTTATTAATAGTAACATAAAACTAGAATTTAGTCAATATAGCTATTTTGTATAAATATATAAAAACTCTTACTTATTGAAAGTAAGAGTTTTTAATCAATTATCTTCTTTTAGATACATTTGCTTTGCTTGAGCTGAAACCTTTTTTTATCAAAGGAATAAGCGGTATAAACACAAGTAAAGTAATTATTGCACTGTATATAAACATCTTAGATGACGGAAGCGTAACCATCTGACCGTATTCTTCATACTGAACGTCAGAAGTCTTTGCAGCGAGAGCACCGAAATACGGACCGACTACCATTGGAATAAGAACAACAAAAATCATTCTGATACCCTGGAACAATCCTGCCTTACCTGCCGGAATGAAGTCCTTAATTGCAGCGTTCAACTGAATTGTAAGAACAAGATAGCCGATTACAGTAGGTACTACACCTGCAAGAACACCAAAAAGATTTGTTGTTGTAGAAAGAATGAAGAGACCAACTGACATGAGTATAACAGAAGGAACAAGACCGAGTGCCTTATTCTTGTCTGAAATCTTCATAAGGACGATAATTCCGGCAACAAGAACGCCGATCATAAGAACTGCAGGAATTATAACACCGGCTGAAAGCAAATCAAGATCAGCGTTAGCAGGAATAACAACTTCCTGAAGGTAAATAAATAAATACGGGAAGAATACCTGAACAGCTATGGTAAACAAGCAAACAGAAGCAAGTGTTAAATAAAGCTTAGAATTATTCTTAATTACAGAGGGTCTGAAACCATAGAACAGGTCGCTCCAATAGCTTGAGTTTGACTGCTTTTCAACCTTTGGCTGGGGATCTTCAAGTATAAAGAAACCAAGTATACCGCAGAAAGTAACCAGAGCACCAAGGCCAAGGAAGAATGATTTATAAGAGATCACACCACCCTGTGCGAATGATCCGATACCCATTACAACGCCCATAGCGATGAAACCAATAAAAACAAAAGCCGTTTCAACTTTTGGTCTGGTTTTAGTATTAGTAACATCTGTTACCCACGCATGGAAAACAGAGTCATTACTTGTAGAACCCATAAAAGTCATCAGGACATCCATAATAATTACAGCCCATACGGTTCCGAGAAGAATCTGAGCACCATCAGAAAGCCCGAAAATCTTTGCTATGTTCTCGTGTGAAATAAGTCCGAATAAACCTGTTATTATACCCCAAAGTGTATAACCGATAGAAATGAAAATTTTACGTTTACGCATCTTATCACTGAGTGTACCCATGATAAAAGTAGTAGCAACTGCTGTAAACGCTGAAAGACCAACCATAATACTGATTGCTTCAGGTGTTGTCATAACATGTTTTGCAGCTCCGTCCGCAGCTTTCGCATAAACATAATTGTGGAGGAATGTATTAAAGTAAATATTTTCAACATTCCATGCAACCGCGCCCATGAAATTAAATATAATAATATTAATCCACAGACGTTTTGAAAGTTTATTGTCCATAAAATAGCCCCTTCCATCAAATTCGAATTATTATAACATATATTTACAAAAATTGAAAGAGAAAAATCATAATTCATAAATAATACAAATACTTTTTATATCCGTCATAATGAATTCTGATAATTGCAAAAAACCGTCCTCAAACGAGGACGGTTAAATGTTGGAGCTGCTAAGCGGACTCGAACCGCTGACCTCATCCTTACCAAGGATGTGCTCTACCACCTGAGCCATAGCAGCGTGTCACAACGTCAGTTATGATACCATAATAACTCAAATATGTCAAGATGAAATGATATTAAATTTGACAACTGCACAAAAAGTGGTATAATCTGAACATAACACACGAGGAGTGAGTATATGCTTTTAACAGTAGATATAGGCAACACAAACATAACCTTAGGCGTATTTAAAGGTGATGAATTGCAGTTCACTTCCCGCCTCGCAACTGACCGTAAACGTACAGGTGACCAGTATGCTGTTGAGCTGCTAAATGTTTTCAAATTATACAATGCAGACATTTCCGAATTCAGCGGTGCTATTATCAGCAGTGTTGTTCCTGAGGTAACTGATGCACTCAAAGCTGCAGTAATATGCGTAACGAACAGAGAGCCAATGATTCTTAATTCCGATATCGGATCAGGACTTAAGGTTATAAACAATCTGAATGGTCAGATTGGTGCAGACATAGCAACTGTGGCCGTAGCTGCGATCAACAAATACCCTCTCCCCTGTTTCGTTCTGGACTTAGGAACAGCAACAAAAATAATACTTATTGATGAAACAGGAATGTTTATCGGATGTACAATTTCACCCGGTGTGGGAATATCACTATACGCACTTGCATCCAGAACATCAATGCTACCGACAATTAATCTTGAAACTCCCAATTCATCTATTGGCACTAATACAATTGACTGTATGAAATCGGGAATTGTTTTCGGAACAGCTTCAATGCTTGACGGTCTTACCGAAAGGATGGAAAAGGATTTTGGTAAGAAAGTTGTTTCTACAATTGCCACAGGAGGCCTTTCAAGGGAAATTGTAGCAAATTGCACGAGAGATATTATCTATGATGAAAATCTTATTCTGGATGGTCTCAAGCTCATTTATGACAATAACAACAGATAAAATTAAAGGAGGCATATGCCTCCTTTTTATTTGCAGAAATTTTCAATATAACGATCAATTGCTTCACTGATAACATTGATAGCGGCGTTTCTGTCGTGGACTTCTTCAACAGCTGTTTCTTTATTTTCAAGATTTTTATAAACTGAGAAGAAGTGACGCATCTCATCAAAGATATGTTTAGGAAGCTGATCGATGTTTGTGTAATTATTATAATTCGGATCGTTCAATGCAACGGCGATAATTTTTTCATCATTACGACCATTGTCGATCATTGAAATTACACCAATAGGATAAGCTCTTACAAGAGTCAGAGGTTCAAGTGCCTGAGAGCAAATAAGTAAAACATCCAAAGGGTCTTCATCATCGCCGTAAGTTCTCGGGATAAAACCATAGTTCGCAGGATAATGTGTTGACGTATGAAGAATTCTGTCAAGCATTATAAAACCTGTTTCTTTATCAAGTTCATACTTTTTCTTACTACCCTTAGGAATTTCAACTACCATAACAAAATCATCAGGATTGATTCTTTTGGGTGAAATATCGTGCCATATATTTGACATATAAATTCTCCTTTCGGTATTTAATTAACATCAAGTGTTGCAAGACCACCGTCAGATGTCTCTTTATATCTTTTAGAAATATCAAGGCCGGTCTGACGCATAACTTCAATAGCCTCATCTAAAGAAATCTTTCTTGAATCACTAAGGAAGCTTGCAAGGCTGACAGAGTTGATCGCTCTCATTGCCGCAACAGCGTTCCTCTCGATACAAGGTATCTGAACCAAGCCACATATCGGATCACAAGTAAGTCCTAAATGATGCTCAATAGCAATTTCGGCAGCATACTCAATCTTATCAAGATCAAGCCTGAAAAGTTCACCGAGAGCTGCAGCAGCCATCGCACAGGCACTACCTATCTCTGCCTGACAGCCGCATTCACTGCCTGAAATAGAAGCTTTTGTTTTAATCAGATTGCCTATGATGCCACCGGTCGCAAGAGCTCTGAGTATTTCAATATCTGAATATCCTCTCTTCAACTGCTGATAGTATAAAACTGCAGGCATTACTCCGGCTGAACCGCAGGTAGGTGCTGTTACGATCGTCTTACCATCAGCATTCTGCTCACTCACTGCAAATGCATACGAGCAAACCTCACGATTTTCTCTGGTTTCAGCACTTTCATCTATGTGCTGCTGATGATAAAGGTGCTTAGCTCTTTTGTGTACATTAAGTCCACCGGGCAGAATTCCGTCTGAATACAAGCCTTCACGGATACTTTTCTTCATTTGTGTCCACACTTCATCGAGATAAATCCAAATAGAAGGTCCTTCAATCATCTCCACATATTGCCAGAGTCTAAGATGATGATCACGGCAATACTTTGAAATATGCTTATACGATGTATCAGGATAGATATACTCGAGCTTTTCGGTTACATAGTTTTCAACTTCAATGTCACCGCCACCAACACTAAGAACACGTCTTTTGTCAATCAACTCATCATTTTTATAAGCAAACAAATCCATTGTATTGGGGTGTGGTAAACCTGATTGTGTATAATTGAATTCAACCTCACACGGCTTCGGTGCAAAAGTTTCTATAATAATTCTGTCTGTTCCGTGACCTACGCCTGTTTTTGAAAGTGAACCGTAAAGAATGACTTTGAATTTATCAGCGTCATTATTGAGATCCATAAAAATCTTACAAGCTGCTTCTGGTCCCATTGTATGTGAACTTGAAGGTCCTTTGCCTATTTTATATAAATCACGAAGAGATTTCATACTGTCTGTTCTTTTTTCTCTCGTTTCCCCTTCTGTATTCTGTGAAGAAAAGAAATAATCAAGCGGAACATTAAAGAATTTGGCTAATTTAAAGATATTTTCGATTGATGGCAAAGCAACTGCATTTTCCCATTTTGAAACCGCTCGGTTGCTGACACCAATATTATTACCAAGTTCTGTCTGAGAAACACCACTTTTAAGCCTTGCTTCGAGAAGTTTCTCGGCAAATTCGTTAAGTATCATAACCTCACCTCTTGTATATTTTATTACACATGTTTATAACTTTCAAGTGTTTTGTCAAAAAAATCCACCAATAGTTGATATAAAAGACCGACATCTTTCGATGTCGGTTAATTTTATTTATTGATTATACCTCGGTCAATGATAACACCGAGTCTTGTGTCAAAAAAGTCTTTTTTACGCTGTTCTTTCTTAGTAAGGCGCTTTTTGACAGGAATCGGTTTTCTGAATCGTGCTAAATCTCCGTCATCGCAGATAAAAGGCTGTGTAAGACAAATACCGCCTTTACCTTTAAGCTGTGCTCTGACATAGCAGGATATATCCTTTTCGTTAGCACTAAGATCAAGGATTGAAACCATTTCTCCGTCTGTTTCAGTAACAACTGACTGGATTATTTCACCGTCAGCAATCCATTCGATACAAGAAGTGTTAATACCCTTAACAGTTATAGTCTGCTTTTCATTGTCAACAGTTACCTCTGTCACACGAGGCCACGGACCGTGTCCGACAAAATCTTCACCAAGCTCATTCTTAGCATAACGTGCAACTGAGAAGAAAGCGCCCTTTTCCATAGCTGTACGAAGATTTTTCATTGAAAACTCCGGCAAAATGAAATCCATAAAAGCTGTATCAATTTCTGTTACCCTGTGAGCATCACTGTTACTGAAGCCCCAGACACAACGCTCACCTTCAGGTATAAGCAATTTCAAAAGCTCATCCCAAAGAATTCGGTCGCTTCTGTTAGGTCCGTCATACATGTTCAGCACTTCCATACCTACACATGAACGATAGCGTCTGAATAAATCAGCGAAAAACTCAATGTTTTCAGGCACTTTTGCACAATCCGGATCTTTAAACGCTCTCAACCAATCAGTAGGATGATTGATATGAGAGATACCACCGCTGTTTTCAATTTTTCTTATCGGAGTTTCATAGTCATTTTCTTTACCGCAAATTCCTTCACAAGCATTATCAGTAAAGAAACCGTTTACGTGATTTTTTACGAGAGTAAACATATTTGCTTCAATTGCATCCGGCACGCAGTTTAAGCCTCGCTTGTTTGTTCTCAGATTGTTGAAAGTTTTATGCTTTCCTGCGAGAATATTTTTATACTGCTCCGTAGTAGGATGCACTCTCTTTCCATGCCAGAGATTCTGGAAAAGATAAAGAGGAACAATTGTAGGATCCTTGTCCCATTCCTTACCAAGCAAACCATGCTCAGCAAAAGCAAGAATGTCGAAATCATTATCATAGAAACCATCAATCATCTCAGACATAGTGTTGTTTGCATCACTGTATGTAGAATGAGTATGAAGATTGGTTTTGAAGTGATTTTCAGGTTCTGATATCAAAGCACCGATATCATTATAAGGACTTGTAATTTTGAATATTCTCTTATTTTCAACAGACATAGTCATACCCCACACAAATTTATGTTCAGATTATAACACACTTAAATTTATTATGTCAATAAAGAAACAGCACCCTCTTCACGAAGGTGCTGTAAATATTATTTTGCTACAGGTACATTGATGATAAGATCAGTCAACGGGAATGAGCAACACGGATGTATGCAGTCAAACTTAAAGTCAGCCAATCTTCTGTATTCAAGATGCTTCGGAACGTAAACCTTACCTGAAAGCAAGTGTGAATGACAGAATCCGCACTCACCGCTTCGGCAACGAGCCGGAGCCGAAATACCGTTTTTCTCAAGAATCTGAAGCACAGAGTCATCAGAGGATCCTGTAACAGTTTTAGTAACATCCTGAATGGTAACTGTAATACTTACTGTCTCAGGTACGTCGTTCGGGTAATCAGCCTGAGTTTTCGGGTTGTGGAACTCACCGAACATTTCGTGACGGATGTATTTTTTCTCTATAGAGAGTTTAGCCAACTCAGCATTAAGGAAATCATACATCTGCTGAGGACCGCAGATGAATACTGAGTAAGGCTCGTTAGCAGGTGCATATTTCTTAATAAGATCAGCAGTAATAAATCCCGCTTCATAGCCCTCACCTGTCACATCAGCATCTTTATCGCTGAGCACATGAACAACCTTAACTTTATCACATTTATCGGCAATTGCCTGAAGTTCATCTTTAAAAAGGACTACATCTTTATTTCTACTGCCATAAAGAAGAGTCATTTCAAAATCTTCATCACCATCAGCAATAGCATTTGCCATAGATACAAAAGGAGTAATTCCACTGCCGCCGGCAAGGCAAATTACTTTTTTTGCATCTCTTAATGGCTGATAATCGAAATGTCCTTCAGGTGCAGAAACTTCAACTCTTGTTCCTACTTCCCAGTTATCAAGGATATATCTTGACATAAGTCCACCTTCAACAAGCTTGATGGTAAGCTCGTATTTACCACCAAGAGCGTCTTTCGGTGAAGACGAAATTGAATATGCTCTTGTTATATTCATGCCCTCTACAGTAGCAAAAACAGTGAGGTATTTACCGGCAGAAAAATACGCAATATCCTGTACAGACTTTTCTTTATCAGCTACCAGCGTGAACGTTTTACAATCTGCAGCACGTTCCTTAACGGCAGAAACAACAAGATACTGGCGTTTGGGATGAAGTGACTTTGCAAGTACCATAGCATTATCTGAAAAATCCGGAAGCTTTGCTTCTGCTTCGGCAAATTTTGCCTGACGTTCAGAGAGCATTGGTAAGAATTTTTTAGACTTTAACGATTTAAGATTTGCCATATTATTTGCCCTCCTTGATTTTTTTAATTACGATACCGGCCGCTTTTTCACCTGTATAATATGCACAACCGTAGCCGTCGCCACGCTCCTGTGTAGCACCGCAGAAGAAGAAGTTGTCAAAAGGTTGATCTTTAAGATACTGAACTGTACGAGGAAGCATGCTATCCCACTTTTCAAGCATATAACCATACGGAGTACCCCAAGGAGTATTGAGATAACGTGAAAAAGTAGGCGGAAGAGCAATTTCAATCTCTTCAATATAAGGTTTAATTGAAATATTAAGTGCTTTTTCGCATGTTTCAATCATATCTTCAGCGACTTTTGTTTTAAACTTCTTATAATCCTGAGGTTTGATATCCTTCATCACGTCACCGTGTGTCATTGATGTAAGGAATAGCTGGCAGGTTCCTTCAGGAGTACAGTCAGGAATGATTTCATTAAGGCAGTTTATAATGCAATAACCACTGAAATAATCCTTAACAAGTTCAAACTGCTTGTCTGAATCAGAATCAGGAGCAATAAAGATTGAATAATCCTTGATTCCGAGTTCTTCCTTCGTTTTGTTCATACCGAGATAAACTGTAGTAAGAGTTACAGCAGTCTTTCTGGCGTTTAGCATTTTAAGCTGCTTTTCAGGGACATCTTCTTTATCGAACAGATCGTTAAAAACAGCGTAAGGGTATGAGTTACATATGATATACTTGCTGTATACTTCTTTTTCACCGTTAATAACTACACCTACAGGTTTTCCTTTGCGCATTATTACTTTTGTAACTTCTGAATTATACCAGATCTCACCTCCATGCTCACGAATAACTTTGTCTATCGCAAGGCTCATTTCATGACTGCGGAGATGTGGAATACCTGTACCGTTTTTAACATAGCTATGAAGAACACATAAATAATAGAGAAAGTCAAAGGTAGATGCAGGAACACCCATATAGCACCAATAAGTATTAAAAATATCCTGAGCCTTTTTGGGCATACCAAGAGCATCGAGAGCCTCTGTCATGGTGTGAGAGGTCATTCACATAATATCAGGAACATCTTTGAGTGACCCCGGAAGCTTTGAAAGATCATCCATACACTCGAAAGCTTTAAACATACGATCTGAAAGATCGAAAGCAGCCATACAGCTTTCATATGAACCGGGAACAATTTCATCGAGCTTTCTTGCAAAATTTTCAAATCCGACGGGCATACGTGCATCAATAACAACCTCAACTCCATCATCATTGATGAAAGTATCAGTATCACCTTCTTTGGCCGGAACAACTAATCTGAATGTAGAATCGTGTCTGTACCAATCGACATCGGCACCCCATTTATTAAATATCTGCTCGATATTACCTACTTCTACATCAGATGCACTGATACCAGCCAGCTCATGTAATGAAGGTTCAAACTCAAAACGACCTCTTACAAAAGAAGAAGCTGAACCACCGGGGATATTGTGACGTTCAAGAAGAAGAGTCGAAAGACCCTCTCTTGCACAGTCAGCAGCTGCAGCAAGTCCGCCGTTACCGGCACCTATAACAATAACATCGTATTGCTTGCTCATAACAACACTCCTTAAAACTGGTATATTTTTTATATTTTAGCATAAAAGCTACATATTTACAAGCAAACTTTAATTAAAATAATTAGTGTGCTTTACCTTAAAAATCAGATATTTAAATTTCACATTGACAAAATTACGCACAGGCAGTAATATGAATTTGTAATATTATAAAATTTTACAGTACTTAATTAAATCAGTACTGAAAGGAGTTTTACATACGGAAACTCAGAATTCTTTATTATTTATTCTTTCAGCAATGCTGTGCATGTGCTTCGGTTGGGGCGTGAGAGGTTCTGCTATCGGTGGAGAAAAAGGTGCCATGCTACCAGGTGCTCTTTTGGGTGTCGTATGCGTATGGTATACAGGCTCGGAACTTATTATGGAAAATGTTTTCATTTTCGCCGGTGCATGCTCACTGGGATATTTTTACGGTGGAATGGAAACATACGGATCAACAATGGGATTGATACTTGAACATAATAAGCCACGATACAACCCGACTCTGGGTTATCTTGCTCTTGCACTAAAAGGTTCAATCTGGGGTACACTCGGAGCCGGATTTTTAGGTATAAGCTTTTCAGCGATGAGCGGAATTGTTTATAAATGGTATGATTTTGTTATATTTTTTTCACTAGTACCGCTTTTGCAACATATAGGATACCGGATTTTTAATACTCCATATGATCCTGAAAATAACATCATGCCAAAAATATGTTTTTCAGACAGAAGACGCGAAGAATGGGGTCGTAATCTTGCGGTCATAGCAGCTTTACTCTTCTTAACAATTTGCCGTAAAGATTATTTCAGTATTTTAATGATGATCGGCGGAGCTCTCGCCGGCTCAGTCGGTTGGGTAATCGGAATTTTTGTATTCGATAAGCAACTTCATCCATTCAAAAACGGTAAGCGTATGTTTGGTAAATTAAGCGAGTATAAACTTATTGACGGGTGGAAAATAATGGAATTTATCCAGGGTTGCTTTAACGGTCTGATTATAGGTGGTGCATTCATACTTGGCTGGCCGATTGCAGCTAAAAACCTTGAACAAGCTGAAACATCAGGTCAGTTGTGGCATATTATTCCACAAAAGGTTGATACTGCTCTTTCATTGGCGTTCTGTATAATAATTATTTTATCTCCTCTTTTATTCCGAATCCCCTACAACAAAGAAAAACACATCGATACAAACTTTCTTGAAACTATCGAACGACCGTGTTATATGGTCGCTCCGTTATGTCTCATTATGCTCGGCTCAACAACTATGGCTGAAATTATATGCTGTTTCACAATGTATTTCGTTGTGGCTCAACATGATGCAACAGAACGGTTCAGCAAATATAAGCATATATTCTTGATCAGACTGTTTTTAATTATAATAGGCATTGCAATAATTGCTGTTCAGATTTTCAGAGGATTCACATTATGGGAAACGTGGATTTTCTACTGTGTAGGTTATCAGATTTTTGATGCATTTGTATTATTTCACCCTGATAAAATTAGAGAAAAGCTCAAAACTTCAACCAATTGTAAGGAATTTATAATTTCATTAGGTTCCACCACAACTGTTCAGCCGTTTTTTTATCTGCTTTCAACGATTATGATAATATTTGGTTACTTTAATTTTACGTAATCTATAAAAATAAACCCGAACCTGATTTTTAAATCAAGTTCGGGTTTATTAAATGGTGCGGATAACAGGACTTGAACCTGCACGCTTTCGCACCAGATCCTAAATCTGGCGTGTCTGCCAATTCCACCATATCCGCTTTTGCCCGTTTATTATATCACATGAATTATAATTGTCAATAAATTAACTACTTTTTATTTTCTTTAATGCACCTTTTTCGAGGCGACTAACCTGTGCCTGTGAAATACCTACTTCATTCGCAACTTCAGTCTGAGTTTTACCCAGCATAAACCTAAGATTAAGAATCCTTTTTTCCCTGTCTGATAATGCATAAATTGCATCTTTGAGCAGAATTTCATCCATCCAACTGTCAGCAGTATTCCTGTCACCTATCTGATCCATAACATAAATTGCTTCACCACCGTCATTATATACCGGCTCATACAAAGAAACGGGATCAATAATCGCCTCCAAAGCGATCACTACGTTTTCTTTTTTCATATCTAGTTCTTTTGCGATTTCTTCGATTGTTGGCTCTCTGTCGAGATCATTGGATAGACGCTCTCTGATCTGAATCGCTCTGTAAGCCGTATCCCTCATAGATCTGCTTACTCTGACTGAATTATTATCTCTCAGATAGCGCCTCACCTCGCCTATAATCATCGGTACTGCATACGTCGAGAACCTTACACCCAGATCTGTATCAAAATTATCTATAGCTTTAATCAAGCCAATGCATCCTACCTGAAATAAATCGTCAAGTGGTTCGCCACGTGTTGTAAATCTTTGTATTACACTCAGAACCAACCTGAGATTGCCATTTATTAATTTATGACGAGCATCTACATCCCCTTCTTTATTCTTTTTCAAAAGTTCAATCTTTTCAGATTCCTTCATAATTTTTAAACTAGAAGTATCAACACCACAAATCACTACTTTATTATACGCCATCAAAGAAAAACCTCCCTATGATAAAATCTTTACCATAGAGAGGTTTCTTTATTCAAAACAAATTAATCTTTAAAAATGTCAGCAAGCCAAACAAGACACAACTCAATCCATATTTTGGTGTTTTTAACAAACTCAAGATGTTCTCCTGATGATACAACATTAGTTGAAGTAGAAAAACCGTGACCACCGCGAGAAAAAATATGCATCTCATACGGAACATTTTTGGATCCGAGTGCTGCAGCATATTCAAGTGAATGTTTTATAGGCACAAGTCCGTCATCTGATGCCGAAACAATAAATGTCGGTGGAGTTTTGTCTGTTACAAATTCATTAAGACTTGGTACAGGATTTGCAAGGACATCGCCTATATCACGAAGTATGCACGGGTAACCCAGAATACAAGCATTCGGCTTGATATCACTCATCGTACAGAGAGCAGCAGCAAGATGTCCTCCTGCTGAAAATCCACACACAGCAATTTTTTGAGGATCAGTATACCATTCAGAAGACTTCTCCCTGATGAGGTTCAAAGCTTGAATTGCATCGTTAAGAGGATTAGGAAAAATTGAATACTCATTTAATGAGTACCTTAGGATAAAGACATTATAACCCTTAGCCATAAACTCAAAAGCTACAGGTTCGGCTTCTCTGTCAGAGCAAAATTTATAAGCACCACCGGGAAAAACAAGAACAGCAGGTTTCACTTTCATATTCGGCATTTCATCAGAAATATCAGGTATATAGGCTGTTAATGAAACGTTTCTTTCTTCATTAAAAATAATTTTTTCAATCTGCATGTTATTTACTCCTCGAATTCATTAATATCTTGATATGTCTTGAAAACATAGCCGTTTTCTTCTAGCTCATTCATATTTTTCAGATAATAACCTATTCCGTTTATAACGCATTCTTCAGGGTTTTCAGCACAATATGTTCGAATGCCTAACTTACTTTCAATGTATTCATCCAAACCTCTCAATAACGCTCCACCACCGGTCAGAACTATACCATTTGTCGAAATATCCGCATTAAGTTCAGGTGGAGTTTCCTGAAGTAAAAGACGAATATTTTCAACAATATCATCAAGGTTTGATTTCAACGCCTTAAATACATCTGAAGATGTAAGTTCTATCGTTTTTGGAAGCTTTGTAACACTGTCTTTACCAACAGCTCTGACAGCGATTTCAGCGTCGAGTACCTTAGCAGCACCTACTTCTTTCTTTATCATTTCGGCAGTAACTTTACCAATAATCAGATTTTTAAAGTTTTTAGCGTAAGTGCGAATCGAGTTATCAAAAGTATCACCTGCAATATTAAATGACGAGGATAATGCAACAAGTCCTCCGGAAATCACTGCAATATCCGTAGTACCGCCACCGATATCAACAATTAAAGTGCCACTGAAAGCTTTTCCAATTTTTGCTCCGACAGCAGCTACAAGCGACTCTTCAATAACACACGCTCTGGCTGCACCTGAACTTGTAGCAAGATCAAGTATTGTTCTTTTATCGAGTTCTGAAACCTGAGAAGGTACGCTTACAATAACATTAGGTTTAAATATCTGCGTGCCGCAAAGTTTCTGAATATAATAACTGAGCATATGCTGAACAGCATCATAATTATAAACCGTTCCATTTCTAATCGGTTCGATAACAGTCAAAGAATCAGGAGAGCGACCTATCATTTTATAGGCTTCGCTACCTATAGCTTTTATCTTCTGTGTGAATGAATCATAAGCAATTACAGAGGGTTCAGAAACTTTAATGCCTTTTCCCTCAACATAAGCCATGACATTAGATGTACCGAGATCAAAACCTATTTTTGTTCCAAGCATTCAAGTTCCTCCTTTTTATAACTTTCTTTCACCTTTTTATTACCCAATGTAGCTGTAATACAATATACCGACTCAGCGCCATTTAAATAGAGCATTTTACTGCATTCATTCAAAGTTGCACCTGATGTTTTAACATCATCAACCAAAAGAATAATTTTCCCAACGATATCGTATTCAGGATTCACATCATAGGCACCGAGAAGATTACCATAGCGTTCGGATATGTTGTTACATTTATGCTGTGTATCAGTTTTATAAAGCTTAACTATCAATTTATCACCTAACGGTATTGAAGATAATTCAGCAAGCTTTTTAGCAAGTAGTTTTCCTTGATTATAACCTCGCTTTTTCTCCTGTTTTTCAGTCATGGGAATATACGTAACATAATCAAAAAGAATATTCGGATATTCTTTAATTCTGATCTGATTCATTAAATTGCCGAAGACATCCGCATTATGTCGTTCATCCTTAAATTTCAGATCGTGAATACATTTTCTGACATTACCGACATAATACAACGGAGAAATAATGCCGTCGTAAAAATGTCCATGTCTCTTCTTGCAATAACAATCATTCTTGGAAGATCCGCAATAATGACAAATTTCGCCATCAATCCACGGAAGACTTGATTTACAATCTTTACACATTTCATCAAACGGACCGATTAATTCACCACAGAAAATACATTTGTTAGGAAAAAAGACCGAGAGAAAATATTCAAATATATCTTTAAGAAAATCTTTAATCTTCATTTTTAAAACTATTCTCCGAAACTAAAAACTCCCTCAGACCCGAGTAACGTTTAGATTTACTGTTGTTTTCCGTCATCTGTCTGATAATATCCTCACTGCCAACCAGAACAATTAATTTCTTAGCCCTTGTAACAGCAGTATATAACAAATTGCGATAGCAAAGATTAGGAACTACAGAAAGAAGCGGCATAACCACAGCATTAAACTCATTACCCTGACTTTTATGTACCGTCATAGCATAGGCATGTTCAATTTCACTAAGACCTTCGATCGAATAAAGTGCAACTTTGTCATCATCAAATCTGATTCGAACAGTAGATGAGATTTTATCTATATCTTTAATAATTCCGATATCACCATTAAAAACACCGGTTCCCTCGCCATCATCACGAGACCAGATAATATCGTAATTATTCTTAATCTGCATCACCTTGTCGCCTTCACGGAAAATTCTACCGGAAACATTGATTTCATTTTTGCCTTTATTCTGTGGATTGATAACATTCTGAAGAAGTTTATTAAGATAAACTGAACCTGTTTCACCTTTCCTCGATGGGCAAAGCACCTGAATATCGTTTAGAATCGAATAATCATACGCTCTCGGCAAACGAGACGTTGTTAAATCAACAACAGTTTCAGCTACAGATAAATTTCCGTTTCTCTTGATGAAGAAAAAATCATTATCCTTTGCTGTAAGGTCAGGCATTATACCGTTAACAATTCTATGCGCATTTGTAACAATACGGCTTTTCTGAGCCTGTCTGAAGACTTTATCAAGCTCAACAACAGGTAGAACTCCTGAATTAATCAGATCATGTAAAACATTGCCTGCTCCCACTGCAGGTAACTGATTAGAGTCACCTACCATCACGACCCTACAACCGAGCGGTAATGCATTCAAAAGATTTGCAAACAGTACAATATCAACCATTGAAAGCTCATCTACAACAAGCACGTCAGTCTTCAGAGGATTTTTCATATTTCGTGAAAAATAGGGTTGATCATTTTTATCCCATTCAACTTCGAGTAATCTATGGATCGTCTTTGCGTCTTTTCCTGTTATTTCACTTAATCTCTTTGCCGCGCGACCGGTAGGAGCAGCTAGTAAAATATCCAATTTTTGTGCTTCAAAAAGTTTAATTATACCGTTAAGAGTTGTAGTTTTTCCCGTTCCCGGACCGCCGGTAAGAATCAATATTCCTTTTTCAACTGCAGTAATTATAGCTTGTTTTTGCTTTTCATCATAAATTATGCACTCTTCACGTTCAATATTCTCAATATCCTGTAGTAATGTCGTTTTCCCTGCAGGCGGAAATTTAAGAAGAATCCTGATTCTTTCTGCTGCTGAAATTTCAGCCATATAAATATGTGGTAAGAATATATATTCCTCATCAGAGATAACTTTAATTATTAATCTTTTTTCATATTCAAGTAAGTCAATTATTTCATCCACTTGTTCAACAGATATATTCAATAAAACCGAACAAGGATTTAAAAGTTTTCTGCGAGGTAAACAAGTGTGACCGTTGTTAAGATTATGTTTCACAACGTGGACAATTCCTGCCTTACACCGAAAAATGTCTGCAGGTTTTTCCGGTAATTGTGAGGAAATCTCTTCCGCTCTGTCAAAGCCGATTCCTACCAATTCTGAACAAAGCTCATATGGATTTGTTTTAATTATTTCAGCAGCTCTGGCACCAAAGGCTTTATAGGCCTTCAGACACTCAAAAGGCTTCATTCCAAAACGTTCAAGAGAAATCATAATTTGTCTTACTGCAAACTGTTCTTTGAAACTTTTGCTGAGTTTTTCTGCTCTTTGTGGTGAAATACCCTTAATTACAGTGAGTTTTTCAGGGTAGTTTTCCAACACATCAAAACTTTCTTCGCCAAATCTTTCAATAATTTTTTCAGCTGTTTTAGCTCCGATCCCCGGAACAGCACCGGATGCAAGATATTTGTATAATTCTGCAGATGTAGATGGCATTTTTCTCTCATACAATTCCACACGAAACTGACGACCGAAAGTCTGGTGGTTAACCCAATTCCCCCGTAGACGCAACTCTTCACCGGGAGCAACGTCAGCGAGCACACCTACAACAGTAATATATTCATCTTCTGTCATAATCTCAAGAACAGTAAATCCGGTATCAGAATTGTGAAAAACTATTTCTTCAACTGTTCCTTGTAATTCAACAAAATTCTCTTCCATCATACACCTTTATAATCAAAAAAAGTTTGAATGTCGCTATCATCAATTAAAGTAATTCCGCAGAAATTGGCACAAAGATTACTTAAAAACTCCTTTTTATCTTCATCAGTCAGATAATCAATAACAACAACTTCATTGAAAATACCGTTATCATAAATATTTTTTCTTATGTCGATACCAAATAACTGATTACAAATATCATCCTTACTCATTTCATTCGTAACATTTATTATAACTCTGCCTGTAAATTCAAATTGAAAACAGAATAAAATAATATTATAAATCAGTGAAATAAAACCCACAAAAGCAAATGCAAGCAGTAAACCGAATCCAAAACCGTCTATCATAAGATCACCTCACTGACAGAATATTCAGCGAGGTGAAAGATGTTAATTTGTAAGCAGTTCTGTAAGCCGAGTTCTGTCATTTAAGGTAATTATCTATCCAGATTTCAGGTCGCCCTGAAACTCGAGCCACCTGTCGAAATATAAGCCGAGCAAGCTTGTGATTTCAGTCGGTGTTGCCCCGAATAGGGTTTACATAACACAAACAGTTTCCTGTCGGTTGGTGAGCTCTTACCTCGCCTTTCCACCCTTACCGTAAAACGGCGGTATATCTCTGTTGCACTTTCCCTAAGGTTTCCCTCGGCGGCCGTTAGCCGTTATTCTGCTCTATGGGGCTCGGACTTTCCTCATGCGAAGCATGCAACTACCCAAACTGCTTACTAATATATTTTAATTCAAAAAAACAGTAATGTCAATTTTTTTATAAAATAATATATAAAAAAGCGGTATGGTTTTTAGCCATACCGCTTAAATTATGGGGTTTAAGTTTTAGATTTCGACGCCCTTACCTGTTGACTGGTCAATTGTCATTGAACCACCTGCAACTGCTCGGATTACTGA
>JAXJUJ010000136.1:0-1925 GCA_036309125.1 Acutalibacteraceae bacterium
ATGAAAGAAAAAATATCAGCTTTTATCGGAAGCGATTTTGCACATTTGACAAATGCCGATGATATAAATACACTTAATACAGAATATGTAAATTCGACTGCCGGAGAAGGGAGGATAAATGCAGTCAGATAATTTTGGCATAACAGCCATCTATTGCCGTTTGTCCCGTGATGACGGTACAGACAGCGAAAGCAACTCAATAGGTAATCAGAAAAAGTTGCTCTCACAAAAAGCAAAAGAATTGAAACTCACCAACACAAAGTATTATGTTGATGACGGTTACACGGGAACTAATTTTAACAGACCGGGATTTCAGGCAATGCTTGAAGATATCGAAATGGGATATGTAACAACCGTTATGGTAAAAGACTTATCCCGTCTCGGCAGAGATTATGTTTCTGTCGGTCACTATACGGATAACTTCTTTCCCGAGCATAACATCAGATTCATAGCGGTCAATGACTTGGTTGACAGCAATGAAGGGGATAATGAAATTGCACCGTTCAAAAATATTATGAATGAGATGTACGCTCGTGACATAAGTCGCAAGGTCAGAAGTTCACACCGCATAAGAGGTAATCTTGGTGAACCCTTATCTCAACCACCTTACGGGTATATGAAAGACCCGCAGAATAAAAAGAAGTGGATTATTGATACAGAAGCTGCAGAAGTAGTCAAGAGTATCTTTGCAATGTGTATTGAGGGTAAAGGCAATGAAACTATTGCCCGTATCTTACAGGAAAACAAAGTGATGATACCGATGGCATATTGGCAGAGTAAAGGTCTTAACAAGGGCGGTAAGAAAACTCAGCCTGACCCGTATAAATGGTGTAAGACAACTGTTCAGAAAATTCTTGCACAGCAGGAATACTGCGGTGATGTTATCAACTTTAAAACCTACTCAAAGAACTTCAAGAACAAGAAAAGACTTCAGAATCCCGAGGAGAACTGGAAGATTTTCAAGGATGTTCACGAGCCGATAATTGACAGAAACACCTTTGAAACTGTTCAGAAGATGAAAGCAAAAGGAAAACGCAGAGCACCGAATCCCGAACACGCTGAAAAGAATATGTTCTGCGGCTTGTTGTACTGTGCTGATTGCGGAAGTCCCTTATGGTTTAATGTCAATCATCCTAATACTGACATCAAGTATTTTATGTGTTCAAACTACAAAGGCAGAAGAGGAACCTGCGAGGGTACTCATTATGTCAGAGCCGATTCTTTGGAGCAGATTGTGATGCTTGAGCTGAGAAGCCTGGCAAGTTTTCTAATTGATGATGAAGAAGCTTTCGCAGATATTCTTGAAGCTAAGACCAATAAAAGCATACTCAATCAGCAAAAGTTTCTTGAAAGCAGTATTGATAAAGCAACAGCAAGAACAAAGGAAGTTGCTATTATGTACGAGAAACTCTTTGAGAAGCATATCATCGGTATTGTCAACGAAGAAAGCTTTATGCAGCTATCACAGAAATATGAAACAGAACGTGATGAACTGAAAGTGAAAATCAGGCAATACCAAGAAGAACTTTCAGAAATCGAAAATCTTCGTACAAGCAAGGAGCAGTTTACTTTTGCGGTCCGTAAGTTTATGCAGATGGAAACATTAACGCCTGCACTCTTGAATGAGCTGATTGAAAAAATCGAAGTTCATTCTATTGAGGGTAAAGGCAAGAATAAAACACAGAGGATTGTTATTCACTACCGCTTTATCGGGGTTATTGAAAATCCTGTTAAAGAGGAAAATATAGTCCTTGAAGCAAGACAAGGCGTAGCCGTGGAATATCTCACGGCATAACAAAAAAAGAGCAGGCGAAAACCTGCTCGATACATAATAAATCACATTAAATTTAACTATGAGGAAATGTAAAAAAGAAAAGTGAGTATTCACTTGTGTTATGAATACTCACTATGGTGCGAGAGACGGG
>JAXJUJ010000137.1:0-6685 GCA_036309125.1 Acutalibacteraceae bacterium
GAGAAGAAAGGCCCCAAAATGAACGAGTGCGGCCAAACACTTTTAGGGATTGGCCACCTTGTCCACCCATCCAGCGGGGCGGCGGGGAACGGTCAAGGCCGGGCGTCAGCCCATTCATTTCAGCCTTGACGGTTTCCTGCCGTCCTGCTACTTTTCCCGGAGTGTGGCCACACATCTGGTCACGGTGTCCAGAGCTTTGGGACTTTTTGTCCCATAGGCCGGGGGCGGAGGACGAGGGACGGGGGCTTTCATAATACGCCCTGTCTGCTGCTGAAATCAGCCCTTTGTTTCCGGCTTACCAGCCCCAAACAAAGCCCTGCTTTCCTGCCGCGTCAAATGCCCTTGCCCTCCCCGGCGGCAACGGTATTTTCAGGGCAACGCCGACAGAGCGTATAACACACTACACTTTGCTCCGCAAAGTCGTGTGCCAAATGGGGCGCTGCCCCCTTTGGAAACCCCCGCAACAAACAGGTGCTATGCACCCAGCCGGGAGCATAGCGCCGTTTGTTGTCAGCAGCCCGTTTCACGGTCTGCGTGTAGTTCCTTGTAAACTGACCTAAGTAGTGTTGTAAATAACACCTTCTTGTTTTTTAAAAAGAAAATCTTTGTGTAACATACCCCACTTGCCGAGAGTAAGATTTGCTTCTTCGTGTGGTAAGATAAGATTCGGAATTAAATAATCACCAACTCGACGCTAACTGATAGTTTTTTTGTTTGACATAAAAAGTCCTCCTTTAAATTTGTTCTTTCATTGCACAAATTAAGGAAGGTTTTGTTGAATGTACAAGTTTCAATAAAAAGAAAACCAAGAAAGATTTTACTCTCTCTTGGTTATTTCTTTTCCTTCTGCAATGCACGGTATCTAATGACTGTTATTATAAACTGTCTTTAGCAACCCCGCGCATAATCCATGGGATTTGGTTATGTGCGTTGTTTATTCGACCGTATATTCAAGTGTGCCTACTTGTCTCCATACGTTATTGCGGTAGATGAGAATGCGGATTTCGTTGAGTCCGTCTTTGTTCATCCAAGCTTTGCCTGTGAAGATTTTGTTTCCGTTTTCATCAGTTGCTTTTGAGGCAACTGTGACGGTTGTGTTGTCAGGCATTTTGAACATTACCTTTTCAGTCTTTTCATCAGCTACAACTGTTGCGGGTACAGGGCCTTTCTTGCCTGAAGTTGAAGAAAGCTCCATTGAAATAATCGGATTGTACGGTTCGATTGTGAAGCTGTATTTTTCAGCGTCCCATTTACCATTTACCTTGCCACGGACTTTGATTTCGTTGCCTACGCTCATATTTGAATAGATTTCCCATACTTCATAAGCGAGGTCACGTGCCATTGAGCTGACAACTTCACCGTCAGCGTTGTAGCTTGTGATTTTAACATTCTTGTTGTAACGGTCATAAGTTCTTGTACCGCCGTCATGCTCGATGAACTGAATCATCTGCTTTCTGCCGTTAGCTGTGACAGTGAAATCTTTGTGCGTATCTTCCTGCTGAATGTATTCAACTTTCGTCACATCTGAACTTGGAGCCTTTTCTTTTACATCAGTATATCTGCAATCAACACATAGACATTCTGCAACTAAATTTCCGTGTGAATCTGCTATGTATTCACCCCAAACATGTTCAGTGTGGAAACGTCTTAACTGAGAATATCCTTTATTCCTGTTATCTGCATCTGAAAGATAATAGCTATCTCCGTGAACTTTGGCGACCTCTTCGCTAAAACTATACAGACTAAGATGTTTACCTTTTTCTATGGGATAATAGTAGCCGTCATCATCATAAAGGGAATCACGATAACTATTATAGGAAGAATTGATTAAACCGTGTGCATCTGCTTGCGAAACATCTTCACCGACAAACCAACAACCGCCAAGTGCAAAAATGTTTGTTGTCAAATAATATCCGCAGAATTTTCCGCTGCGCCCTCCGATAACATTGCCTGAAGAATAGCAAAAATAAATTGTATCATCTGTTTCTAACGGTTCAATCATTCCTGCAAAACCGCCACTGTATGAATAACCATTTCCATAAACGTCTCCGATATTGTAGCAATGTCTCAATTCGGACTTTTCAATATCACCAATCAAGCCACCGACTATACCGGAACTTCTTATATCTGCGTTGTTATAACATTCTTTAACGGTACAGCTGACAATTTTACCTGCAAGACCGCCAACTGTGCTTTTTTCGGCACCAACGGCTCCTAATGAGAGTGTTCGACAACCAATAATTTCGCAATTCTCAGCATAACCCACAAGTCCGCCAATGTACTTGGCCGTACCGCTTGCGGAACAGATTATTGTACAGTTTTCTATCTTTGAATTTACTGCTTTTGCACATAAAACAGCCAATGCTTCTCCGTATGCGCCACCATCGGAAAAGATTGTACCATTAATGGTGATATTTTTAATTTCAGCACCGTCGCAAAGAGCAAAGATTCCTGTCAGGTCAGTGTCGTTTGTTTCCAAAATTACACTTGTAATCGAGTGACCCAAGCCGTCAAATGTTCCGTTGAAAGTTTCAATGGGCTTCATCTTATATCCGTCGCGATGATTGATTTTAATATCATTTACAAGTGCAAAAGAAACATCAGCTGTATCCTGTTTACAAAGCTCTGTGAAAATAATCCATTCTTCAAAAGAGCTGATTGTGTAGAGTTTGCCTTTTTCGAGTGTTATGTTTTCGTTAACAGGAATTGCATTTGTTCTGATATTCTCCCAATCAGGTACAGTATCAGTTGCAGTACAGTTTTCTTTGGTGCAAGTTGCGGTTTTGGTGCCGTCAATATCTGCATCTGCATCATTATTATAAAGATATTCGCTCCAGGTGTGATAATGGCTTCTTGTTCCTTTTTCATCACAACCGTAAAATGAACAAACTCGTCGTTCTGTAGATTCGTTATACATTTTCCAATCGGAGAAATCGTGTCCCGGAACACCATTTTCCTTAGCATGAAGATAGTAAGGAATAGGAAATTCACCGTTGTTTGCGACGAAGTTTATACCGTAATCACCCCACTCGCCGGGATATTGCTCAAGTTCTGCAAAAATATCAGCGTTCAAAATATCAACAAATTCAGCTGTTTTCATTTCTGCTTCAGTATATGTAATAAAACCGTTTTCACCATCTTCATTACTCATATAATAACACTGATTTACACCTGCGGTGTCACCTTCGAACGTATGACAGAAACCGATACCTTCAGCAGATTTCACTGCAGTATAACAAACGTTAAGGGTTCTTTCAACGTCATAACCATCATCATAGTAATATACGCCAATCGTTGAAGTAAACTGTCCGCCTGTTCCGTCGGCACATTCAAGTGTTCCGATTGCAGCACAATTTTTGAATATATTACTATTGCCAATAATTTTCCCGACAAAACCACCGGCTGTACTATTTGCATATATTTTAGTATTACTCATTGAGTTTTCAACCTCACTGCCGGACATATAACCCACAAAACCTCCGACAGCTGAGTTACCTTTAACATATCCTGTAGCACTGCAACCGTAAAAGTTAGTTCCCATTACTCTACCTGCAAAAATACCGACATTGGTAGACTCGCTGTTTACGATACCCTCAACTGAACTATACCTAATTGTTCCGCAAGAGGAAAGAATGTTGCAGAAAATACTGTTTGAAGTAACATAAGTGTTTTTTATATGAATGCCCGATATGTTGGCTCGAGAACAGTATCCGAAAAGAGCATTCTGATAAAGACCGCTTATAGTGTGTCCGTCACCGACAAATGTGCCTTTAAAGGAATTTCTTGAAGAAGTTCCAATAGATTCAATACTTACAAGTTCCTTGCATTCAGCAACAGGTTTGCTGTTATAAAGCGGTTCACCTGAATCCGACAATGTGAAAGCACCGTCATTTACAACGATATCGTTATTAAGCCAAAAGCTTGCACCCTCGCAAGTGTTTCCGTCCTCGTTAACGATTTTAGCAAGGGTTTTCAAGTCCTCCACTGTACTTATGTAGTATTTTTCACCACTTTTTATTACCGTATCAGCGGGTAGAGTGTTTGCCACCTCAGCTGACACAGTAAAAGGTAATACAGTAAATACCATAATTACCGCCAAAATTAATGATAAAAACTTTTTCATAAGAGCACCTCCGTATTTTATCTCTATTAAGTAGTCAGCCAAAAGAGGAAATGTAACATAGAAATTCCTGATTTTTTTCACTTTTAATATAATCTTTGCAAAATTTAATCACAATGTCTTTTGACGAACTACGGGAAAAGTGTGTCGAAACGCAAGAATCGTAAAATCCTTTTCCTTGAAAAATTATATAGCACAGAATATGAAAAAGTAATGCCAAATGCAAAATTATGCAAAAAAATGACAAAAATATCAATCTTTCGGGTTCAAGTAAATAAATTCGGGGTTGTATAGCAGAATAAAAATCAAGATCGTAGGGGCAGATATTATCTGCCCGCGGATTTTGTGCAAATCTTAACGGGAACATAATATGTTCCCCTACGAAGTCATCCGAATCGTAGTTCGTAGGGCACGACAATAGCAACGCAAGGCGTTGCAGTGATATATCTGCTACGCAGATGTGGTATACGCCTTACGGCGTGTGATATTTTGCTATCGCAAAGTGAAATATTTGCTTTTGCAAATGTTTATAGGTTAATTATAGACGTGCCGATATCCTGCCGAATTTAACGGCGTGTCGACGAGCGTCACGCCCTACAAAATAAATTTAGAACTATTCAATAACCCGAATTTCTGACACAAAAAACAAGCAATCAACTAAGATTGCTTGTCTTGACAGGTATTAAAATCACTATTTTGAACTCGTTGTTTTCAAACATCCACTCAAATTCACCGTTGTAATTCTTCAATGCTTTGGCGACACTTCGCATTCCGTAACCGTGGGACTTCTTGTTTTCCTTGGTTGTAATCAAAGTATCCTTATCTGAAACCGGTTCGCTTGAACAACTGTTTTTAAGAATAATCTTGTGGAACTTGTTGTCGCAATACAACGTAAGCTCGATGTACGGTTCAGTTTCCTTTTCGGCTCTCTCAATTGCATTTCTTAAAATGTTATCAAGAATGGCTGATAAATCATAATCGCTGATGAACGAGAGATTTTCATTCGGTGCAACGATTGTAAAACGGATGCTTTTATCTTTGCACAGCAGAGCGTACTTATTGATTATGACATCAAGCACACGGTTCTTTGTCTTAGCCTTGATTGACACTTCGTTCGATTTATCGTATATGTCCTGAATGTACTGCTTGACATTTTCTTCCGTGGTCAGATTGCTTATGTTGATAAGATTATTACGGATGTCGTGAATAAAGATTCGTGTCTCCTCGTCTTTCTTTTCGAGAATATCAAGGTATTCAAGGTTGATTGCCTGCTTCTGCTCGACCATTTCCATATAGTGCAGTTTCTTCTGATTGTCAATCGTTCTTTCGTGAACAAAGAACACGACCACTATTGCAATAAACATTAATATCTCGCTTAAAATAAACAGGAAATTTGTTGTTGCATTTGATTCATAATAAATATTCTGATAGCGGAAAACAACCGTTATGAAGAAGGTCATTGCAGGCAGTATTGTAAGAACAATTGAAGACATCAGGCCTTCTTTGTTTTTGGCTTTCTTTGAAAAAGAAGATAATATCGCCAACAAAGCGAAGTAGACGAACTTTGAAGCAAACGCTTCTTCTACGAGCAGTATTGTGTCATTTTCATATTGATTGACAGGCACATTCAAAAAAGACGATGTGAGGAAGAACACAAAAAACTCTGCAAGATTCATTAACGCTACACAAAGCAAGGAATGAAACACTGACAGCTTCCAATCACATTCGTAAGCGGTATAAAAGAGAACGATATAAAGAATCACCGTTGCAGGAATATTGATGTACGGCTTAGAAAAAAGAATCATCAATAGCCACAATATTACATTGAGGACAAAGCAAATCGCAAACGAGGTTTTAGCATTTTTCTTGTAATTGAAAATCCGACTGCCGTACCAGAAAATAATATATGTTCCTAAAATGTAGACCAGGAACATAATCAGGGTAAATATGGTCTGACTCATTTCACACCCCTCTTTCTGCAAATGAAAACATTTTCTTGCGGAATTCTGACTGTTTGCTCGGTGCGATTGAAATAATATACTTTTGGTCTTCGTGAGCCAATGTAAGCGATGAACGGTTAAAGCTCTCGACAAAATTGAAATTTATTATATAGCTTGCGTGCGGTGAGCAAAAATTCAATTCATCCAACTTACCTTTCCAGTATGCAAGAGATTCATTGGATATATACTGACCTTTTGTTGTTACGATTTTAGATTTTCTTTTGTATGTCTCGCAGAAGATTATTGACTGAGTTGAAACCATTACAGACTCGTTGTTCGGGCAGATTATTTTGATATCCCGTCCTGAAATTGAAAGCAACGCGGCGTCCAATGAACGGTATAGTCGGGTAACGTCCAACGGCTTTTGCAGAAATCTGTAAGCACCGAGCTCGAAAGCATCGTCAAGATATTCAGAATATGCAGTAATCATAAAAATGACAATGTTGCTGAATTTCTGCTTCAGCTTTTTACCGACTTCAACACCGCTGACAGAAGGCATTTCAACATCAAGAAAAGCCATATCGAATATGACGTCGCTGTGAAGCAAATCTTCACCGTTTTCAAA
>JAXJUJ010000138.1:0-21847 GCA_036309125.1 Acutalibacteraceae bacterium
ATGACTCTTGTTTGTCCCACCTTTTGGTCTACTCATATCTTTCATCTCCTTTTCTTTATCTTAACATAAAAAATGATAGCAGACACTTTTTTAGTGTCTACTATCACTATATCATTTCACGGAGCGCCTGTCTTGCCCTCGTTTTTAATATCATGGTAAATACCGTCAATTACCGTGTTTGAACGTCTGACAACAATTCCTCTGGCATAATAGTTATATTCTGAAGCTGCATTGTTTGCAAGAGTTGTAAATCTGCCACCCCTGACAGTCAGCGTTTCTGAATCAATCGGGTAAGCTGTTGCGGAAGTAACGGCATCAAAATCCCATATCAGCGGAGATTCCTGTGCTATATTTCCGTTTTCATCCACCAGAATAACATCTGTCTGATTACTGCCTGAATTCTGATTGGCGCCCTTACGGATATATCTTTTGACATTGGAATCCGTAAGCACTACAAGGCTTTCTGTTTCAAGAGTTGTCCCTATATTTGTCGCGTCAGACTTCATCGGAGAAACCTTATCTGTTATACTTACTGCGCTTCGTGACGGTGCAATATTGAACACCCACGCGCTTCTGTTTTCCACCTGTGTATCGTCGATTATGAAACGAGCCGTTGACCAGCTTGTATCAGTCATAATATATGCGGTTTTATTCGCTCCGCCGATGTAATATGTTGCAGTTTCGTCAGCAAAAACACTTAACCCGTTGGCATTGGCATATTCGTGAGTTTTTACAATGGCTTCAAAGTCATCCTTCTCACCGTCACCTGCAGCACCAAAATCCTCGTAAGTTACATAGTCGGCAAAGACCTTGCTGAACTCGTATCCGTCTTTAAAATCAAAGCTATTCTCTGATTCAAGAAGCACCTCATCTGCAAAAGCAGCTATACCTCTTGATATACCCGCGTCCTTGCTGCCCGTGATATAAACATTACCGTTTTCTACCTTCAGGCTGAAAAGGTCTGTATCGTTGAGAGCTTCATTTATTATGAAAGCTTTCCCGTCAGCTTTTTCTTTTACCTCAGGCTTTTCTCCGCAAGCCTTATAAAGCTCATCAACGAGAGTTTCTGCGGCGTTTTCGTACAAAATGCCATCAGGTGTAACCACGCAAAGTTCATCAATCGTCAGACCGTTTACAGTTATCTCCTCCAGAGGTCTTACAATGTACGGACTTTCATAAAATCCCTTTGCAAGCTCTCTTTTCAGCTCTGTTTTTGAAAAAAGCTGAGAAAAAGGAGTAGTCAATAAAGAGATAACACTCATAATAACCGCGAACACACGTGTAAACATACTAATCACCCTTAAATCAATTATTCTTTAAGTGCTGCCAGAATTTCTCCTGCATCCTGCAATACAAGATGCGGTTTGTCTTCGCTTTCGTCCAGAATCTCTTTTGTAGTTTCGCCGCTGAGAACAAGAACAGATGTGATGCCTGCATTAAGACCTGACTTGATATCCGTATAGATACGATCGCCTACAACACAGGCTTCGTCGACAGATACCCCAAGTGCCTCCATTGCAAGCTGCGGCATAAGAGGAGACGGTTTACCTATAACCACGGGACGCTTTTTAGTAGCATTAAATATCATATCGCAGACGCTTCCGCAGTCCGGCACTGAACCGAATTCTGTCGGGCAGACATAGTCAGGATTTGTTGCGATATAAGGAAGCTCGGGACGTGTCAGGAGCATATAGCTCACATCATGAAGCTTCTGGAAGGTAAGCTCCGTATCAAAGCCCATAACGATACATTCCGTTTCATTTACATCTGTCGTAACCGTAAAGCCCTCACGGCTGAGCTCATCCTTCAGCGACTGAGTTCCGCAGACGTAGAGCTTCTGACCCTCGTGGTGCTTATGAAGGTAGTAGGCAGTTGCCTGAGAAGATGTCATAAAATCCTCTCTGCTCGCCGAAATACCGAGTGAAGCTAATTTTTTGACGTAATCATCCACACTCTTCGAAGAATTATTGGTCATAAAAAGATATCTGCGTCCTGTATTTTTCAGAGTATCAAGAAGCTCCAGAGTAAAATCATAGAGTCTGCTTCCTAAATACAAAGTTCCGTCCATATCAAATAAATAAAGCTTTTTGCTGCGAAGTAATTCATTTTTTTGCATCAGTTAATCCCCTTTCGGATTTTTTGTAAAAGTATTCAATGTTAGTTTCCGATGTTTTATATTCCTATTGCTTCTCTGATTTTTTCTGCAGGAATATCATTCAGCCTGCAGCCTTCCAGCACTGAAATCGAAGCAGCCGTACCTGCAGCCTCCCCTATTCCCACGCATATCGGCATTACTCTGAAATTAGAGTGTGCCATATGAGTTCCGGAAATATTTCTGCCGCAAAGCAAAAGATTTTCTTTCACTTCAGGAATCAGGCAGCGGTAAGGAATCGTATATCCTTTATCCTGTGAAAAATACTTCTGCACACCTGTTTCATCAAGACCCGAGCCTGTTATATTGTGCACATCAAAGTTAAAATAAGCATCCTTAACAACATAATCATCAAACATACGTGCCTCAAGAATATCCTCAGCTGTCAGAGTATATTTCCCTTTGAAATGTCTTGTTTCACGTATGCCGATGAGAGATGCTGAGCTGACAGCAAAGCAATTTTCATATCCCGGGACAAATTTTCTCAGATATTTTACAATGTCATCCATCTGCCTGCGGCATATAAGCATTGCTTTTGTAAGATCCTGAGCACAAGTGCCGTCGATGTCAATGGCATTTGTCATATTGCAGGTAACAATACCCGGAAGTGTCGTTTCATATGTAAGTATGTGTCCTGCAGGGTATGGAATATGCTGCTTTGCGAGTGTCTGCAGTTCACCGTCGGGAGTTTCATATGTAGACTCAAACGATCCAAGGAAAACGGCACGCTCATAATCAACACCGCCGACCTTGAACATCAGAGTTGCGGGCTGCATTTTATTGTCACTTTCACGACCGAGGACAAATTCTGCACCTGCGGCAGCGGCAATATCTCCGTCACCTGTTGCATCAATCGTTACCTTAGCGTAAATATCCGTTTTTCCCGACTTATTGATTACGGTCGCACCGAGAACCTTATCTCCGTCACAGATTGCATCCTCTGCAAAGGTGTAAAGCATAAGTCCGCATCCGACTTCATCAAGCATTTCAAGATAGAGAGTTTTCAGCTTTTCGGGATCTATCAGATTTGTTATCTTATTTTTAAATTTCCCTTCGTTTTTAAGAGCACTTCGTCTGAGTATTTCATTGAACAAAGGACTACCACAGCTGCCTGTCCAATGACTCATAAGGCCTGAAGTGGAAATTCCGCCCACATCTCCGCACTGATCAACAAGTATTACATCTGCTCCGTTTTTAGCTGCAGTATACGCTGCCGCAAAACCGGCAGGACCGCTTCCGAGCACCAGAACGTCAGTATGCAATTCATACTTTTCTATCATAAAAGACTCCTTTTAAAAACCTTGCGGCTTGTTATAATTAAGTATATCATAAGCACACATATTTTTCAATAAAGCGTATCATTTTACTGATTGACCTTAGCATAATATTTTGATATTATAAATAAAAACATAGTGATAGGTGAAATAAAATGGCTGAACGTAAGATAAACTATCTCCTCGGAATCGACGGAGGAGGAACAAAAACTGAATTTCTTCTGACAGATCTCAACGAAAACGAGATAAGAAGAACCTTTCTCGGTGCATCAAATCCTGTCAATATCGGAGTTGACAAAACAAAAGAAATACTTCTTAAAGGAATAACTGAGGTCTGTGAAGGGCTTGATCTTTCGGAAATCTCTGTATTTGCAGGACTTGCAGGTGGCGGTACAGGTGATATCAAGACTGAGCTTACCGGATATCTCGGCAGCTTCGGCTTCGGTGCATATGCCAACGGCAGAGACACTGACAGCCTTGTCGAAATCGCACTCAAGGGCGAAAACGGTGTAGCCGTGATTATGGGAACAGGTATGATCGCCTACAGCAGCTGTAACGGTGAGCTTCACCGTGTGGGCGGCAGAGGTTATCTGATTGACAGAGGCGGAAGCGGTTTCCACCTTGGTGCAGACGCTCTGAACGCTTGCTTTGAATATATTGACGGCAGAGGCGGAAGCGCTCTCATTCTTGAGCTTGTTGAGAAAAAGCTCGGAAAAAGTGTTGAAGCTGCAGTTCCTGAAATCTATGCAAACGGTGCAACTATGGCAGCTTCACTTGCACCTGCAGTTTTCGAAGCGTATAAGCAAGGAGACGACACAGCACGTGAAATCCTTGACCGTAACACCCGTGAAGTAGCAAAAGTTATCTCAACAGCCTTGAAATACGTTGAAGGCGAAAGCAAAACCGTTATATGTGGCGGTCTTTGTAAGCAGCAGGATATTCTCAAACCATTTTTACTCAATCACCTTGGTGATATCAATCTTATATTCTCAGACGAGCCGATGGTAAACGGTGCTGTATCACTTGCAAAAGCTAATATATAGGCGGTAATATTTATGTTAAATACCGAAACCAGAAACAAAAACACATATGATATTGACAAAATGTCAACGTATGAAATGATTCAGACAATAAACGCTGAAAATGCAATCGTGACAAGTGCTGTTGAAAAAGCATTGCCTCAGATTTCGATTGTCTGTGACTTCGTTTATGAGGCTATAAAGTCCGGAGGACGAGTTTTCTACATCGGCAGTGGGACCTCGGGCAGACTCGGTGTCTGTGATGCGGCAGAGTGTCCACCTACCTTCGGTGTGCCGTACGATCTTTTCAACGGAATTATCGCAGGTGGAGAAAAATGTATGTTCAAGGCAGCAGAAAATGCCGAGGACAACCCTGAAGCAGGAATAGAAGACCTGAAAAACCGCAATTTCTGCAACAAGGATGTTTTAATCGGAATTTCTGCTTCAGGCTCGGCAGCTTATGTCATTTCTGCTGTAAGCTATGCAAAAAGCATCGGTGCGAAAACAGCTTCGATTACCAATAACCCCGATACCGAGCTTGGAAAAACCGCAGATATCGACATCTGTGCAGATACAGGCCCCGAGGTTATCACGGGTTCAACACGAATGAAGGCAGGTACGGCACAGAAAATTATCCTCAATATGATTTCAACTGCATCTATGGTAAAGTGCGGATGCGTTTACGAAAATATGATGATCAATCTGCGTCCCACTAATAAAAAACTGAGAAGAAGAATGATCGGCATTGTGACTGAAATCCTCGGCTGTACACCTGAAAAGGCTGAATCTCTGCTTGAAGAAAATGAATGGAGTATACGAAAAGCTGTCGAAAAATAAAACCATTATCATAGAAAAAACCACTTCTTCGGAAGTGGTTTTTTCCTGTTATAACTAACAGCTCAGTTATTTTTTATATGTGAAATTGTTTTATCAACCAAATCTGAAATTTCAACAACGCCTACACCTGCTACACCTGTGTCGAGCTTTTCATGAAGCACACCGATCCATTCTTCACCAATGCTGTCAAATCCGTTGAGCATACCCAAGACTGAACCTACTGTCGCACCGTTACAATCAGTATCGTAACCTGTTTGAACTGCAAGGCAAACAGACTTACCAAAATCACCGTTACCATAAAGCAGGGCTGTGGTAACAATCACGGCGTTGCTTATAGTATGTACAGAATCGTGTGGATCAAACTCGTCATATCTGCTTTTAACCAGTGAAATACAATCAGCACATGAATCACCGTTTTCGTACTTCTGAATAATTTCATAAACAGCCTCATAAAGACGTGACGTGTACGGAATTTCCGACAGTCCGGCTTTTATCACATCTGAAACACTCTGAGCATCAGCCGCAGACGAAATCATCGCTGAAACAAACATCTCTCCGTAGATACCGTTTTTTACGTGAGATACCGAGGCATCGCGAAAAGCGTACTCTGCACCTGTCTGCTTGTCTCCCGGAGTGATGTAGCCGTAATAGTCACCGCGTATCTGCGCTCCGATCCACTCACGGTATGGGTTCTGATAAACAGCGGAATAAGGCGGTGCATAACCATTCACAAAATTGCGGAACGCTGTCTTTTCTGCTGTGAAATATTTTTCAATCGGCTGACTCTGAAGCCAGATTTTTGCAACATCAGCAGGTGTGAAACCATGACCGAACTTGTCGATTATAATCTGTGCGATAACGGTGTATGAAGTATCATCGTCTACAGGTGCGCACTTTATGACATCTGCCCACGCCTTGTCCCTGAGCCAGAAATCATAGGTTTCAATCATTTCCGCAGTAATATCACTTGATAAAACATAGCGCGACATAGGATAGTTTCCCGAAGACTTCAGAAGAGAGTCCAGCTCCTTTGATTTAATTCCTTCAAGAGGTTTGCCCAGAAGGCAGCCGCAGATTCTGCCATACCATGCCCCTTTGACCTTGTTGTAAAGCAGCTCGGCATCAGGCTTAGCTTTCTCGTATAAATAAGGCCTTCTCAACGCTCTGATGCCTTCAAGATCAGACGGCTCATTGTATTTATAGTCCGACCTTGTCGGAGCATTGATTATTTTTTCAAAAATCTCGTCTGCAAGGTCTGCCTGCTGCTTTGAATACGGCATTTTAATTGCTTTTTCAAAATCCGATTCAAACGAAGCTATATCAAGACCTTCATCGATACATTGTTTAAGCTCAATTTCAAGAGTTTTACAATATGAATCCCAGTAAAATTCACCGGAATAGTCGGGTTGAATTTTAATTTTCGACATCAGATCACCTCAAAATCAGTTTATGAAATTATATACCTTTCTGAACTGTTTTTCAATGGTATAAGCAAAAAGCATAAGCCTCTTGTTATCCTGCAGTTGTATCCTGCTTCAGAACAAGAGGTTTTGCATAAAATCTGAATGATTTTTAAAATTTATCTTCGGTTAGTTTTATTTGATAAATCACCGTAAAGAGGTGTCGCCAGACCGAATCCACCTGACACTGTTAAAATCTGACCCGTAGTATACGCTGATTCGTCGCTCGCAAAATATACTGCCGCTGCTGCAATTTCTTCGGGCTTACCCATTCTTTTGAACGGTATATGACGAAGAAACAGTTCTCTGAATTCTCCTGTCAGATTTTTCTCAACTGCATCGGTTGCGGTCATTCCGGGAAGAACAGCATTACAGCGAATATTATTTTCTGCTTCGTGCACAGCAATAAGCTTGGTAAGATAATTGATTGCAGCCTTGCTCGTACCGTATGATACCTGCGAAATATCGGGCACAAGACCTCCGACAGAGGAAATATTTACAATACTCCCCCCACCTTGTTCAGCCATATGCTTTACCGCCTGCTGACTTGCCATAAACACGCTTTTCAGGTTTATATTCACAGTATCCAGGAAAACATTGATATCCGTATTCGAAAAGTCAAGATCTTTACCCGGATTCGAAGTGCCGAAATTATTTATAAGCACATCAATGCGACCTGCATCATTTATAACATCTTCTGTCATAGTTTTATAAGACTCCGGTTTACTCGCATCGTTATATACATATTTGACATTATATCCCTGAGAGATAAGTTTATCAGCTTCTTCTTTGGCAAGGTCAAGATTTCTTGCCGCCATATAAACTGTGGCACCCTCTTTTGCACACGCCTTTACACAAGCCAATCCGATGCCTCTTGTTGATGCGGTAATTAAAACAACTTTATCTTTTAATTTCATATTTTTGCTCCTTTTTTATTTTTATAAATTTCAGGAAGGAAAAGAACTGCTACAATACCTGCTGCAACACATATGATTTCTAAAATAGCAAGTAATCTTACGGAATCTACGGCAGCTACAATTTCTGTTGCTCCTACATTTATAAGACTTGCTACTTTGTTTGTGTACAGAGGTACAAATACAGCAACTCCGAATGGGGCTGCAAGATCACGGAAAAGTCCGTATGTTCCCGTACCTGCACCTGAATCCTTGGCCGAGACACCTGACAGAACAACCTTCATAAATATCGTACCGTTACCACCGAGACCGAATCCAAGTATCCCCAATGAAGCGGCAAGTAAAAGCACAGAGGTATCGGCTGAAAACAAAAGCATAACCGCACAGCCGATTCCCGTAAGAGCAAGTGAGCCGACAAGCACTTTTTTCGGCTCATAGCGGTCAGCAAGAGGACCGAGGATAACAGCGCCCAAAGACATTCCGATATACATAATGGATATCGCATATCCCGATATAACAGAATTCTGTGGTTGGGTATAGTTGACAAAGACTATAACATTAGTCATATTCGCCTGCATAAGACCCTGAGTCAGAAACAGCGCAAGTACTGAAAGAATAAATGCTTTTCTTTTAATGAAGCTCTGCTTAAGAATAGGATTCGCTGCCTTTTTTTCTGACAGATAAAGTCCGACTCCCGATATTACTGCAGCAATAAGAACCGTCAAAAACAGCTTCGATTGCCAACCGAAATTCTGACCGAAGGACGGCACACATAACACAAGGCTGAAGAAAACCAATATAAAAACTGCACCAATACTGTCAAAGTTTTCAATCTTTCTTCGCACAGAGCCTTTCTTATCTCTTATCAGTAAGCAGAGTATAAATACGGTGGCTGAGAGTACAGCACATATCCATATCATTGTGCGCCAACCATAGTATTTTATGACAAGTCCACCGACAGTCGGCCCGAAGATTACCGAAATACTGGAAATAAACATATAAAGAGCGAAGCCTTTTGCTATTTTGTCAGGTGGAAATTCTGTGACAATATAAGAGATTACAACAGGTGCAATAGCTGCCGACCCTATACCGACAATAAAACGTGCAACAAGCATAAATAACAGCGAATGAGCTATTGCAGTCAGAATATTACCAAGTAAAAACACTGCTATTCCGATTAATAACGTTATCCTTCGACCTATAATATCTCCAAATTTTCCCAAAACAGGAGCGAAGGCAGCAGCTGACATCGCCATAGACAGTGCAGTCCATGTTGTATTGTTATAAGGAAGGTTCATCTCTTCTACAAAAGCCGGACTGAATAACGATGTAAAGCCGCCTACCAAGCCAACAAGAAAAGCTGCGAGAGCATACGGTGTAAAACCTTTTATATGAGACTTTTTAAAAATATTTTCTATATTGTTCACTTCCGATCTGTTTATAGTATAACCTTATTTTTTTGTATTTATTTATTCTTTTTCGGGAATACTTTTTACAGAAAGGAGGAATAAATTTTGAAAGTTCAATTTTTCATTTGTAATCACTGCGGTAACATTATTGCAATGATCAAAAACCAAGGCGTTCCGGTAAAATGCTGCGGTGAAAATATGCACGAAATAACTGTCGGAACAAGCGACGGTGCGCAGGAAAAGCACATCCCTGTATATCATGTCAACGGTGAAACAGTAACCGTCTGCATCGGTGAAGCAGAACATCCGATGACTTCCGAGCACTACATTGATTGGGTGTGCTTGGAAACAGAAAAAGGATTTCAATTCAAGAAATTAACACCTGATATGTCCCCGAGGGTTTCTTTTTCATTAACCAAGGATGATAAGGTCAAGGCAGTTTATGCCTTTTGCAACCTGCACAGCCTATGGAAGGCATAACGAATTAAAAGGAGTATTACTATGTCAATTATCAACAAAGAAATTTCAGATTTCAAAGCTTACGCATTTCACGAAAATGAGTTTAAAACAGTTTCAAAGGACGATATTCTCGGCAAATGGAGTGTTTTCTTTTTCTACCCTGCCGACTTTACTTTTATCTGCCCCACCGAGCTTGAAGATTTAGCCAATAAATATGAAGAATTCAGAAATGTGGGATGTGAAATTTATTCTGTTTCTACTGACACCCATTTTGTACACAAGGCATGGCACGATGCTTCTGAAAGGATCAAGAAAATAAATTACCCTATGCTTGCAGACCCTACCCATGCGATTTCAAAAGACTTTGAAGTCCTTATTGAGTCAGACGGTCTTGCAGAAAGAGGTACTTTCATTATCAATCCCGAAGGCAAAATTGTCGGCTATGAAATAACTGCAGGAAATGTGGGAAGAAATGCTGAAGAGCTTTTCCGTAAGGTTCAGGCTTGTCAGTTCGTTCACATTCATGGCGACCAGGTTTGTCCTGCCAACTGGCAACCGGGTGCGGAAACACTTAAACCCAGTCTTGATCTTGTAGGTCAATTATAATGAATACTCAAAAAACCAATCCGGAGAATCTTTATGATGTAATCGTAATTGGTGGCGGCCCTGCAGGACTTACCGCCGCCATTTATCTTTCGCGTGCGAAATACAGAGTGCTGATTCTGGAAAAAGAACAGTTCGGCGGACAGATCACAATAACCAATGAGGTTGTAAACTATCCCGGTATAGAAAAAACAAGCGGTAAAGCTCTCACGGATACAATGCGCCATCAGGCTGAAGCTTTCGGTGCAGAGTGTCTTCTCGCAGAGGCTGAAGGCATTGAAGTAAACGATGCAATCAAGACTGTACACACGAACCGCGGAGATTTCTGCTGCCTTGGCATTTTAATCGCGACAGGAGCTCATCCGCGAACAATCGGATTCAAGGGAGAAGAAGAGTACAAAGGACAAGGCGTTGCATACTGTGCAACCTGCGACGGTGAATTTTTTACAGACAAGGAAATCTTTGTAGTGGGCGGAGGATTCGCAGCTGCTGAAGAAAGCGTATTTCTGACAAAGTTTGCAAAGCACGTTACTATTCTTGTTCGTAGTGAAGATTTCACCTGTGCCGCATCTGTAGCTGACAAAGCAAAAAACCATAAAAAAATAACCGTTGTCACCAACACAGTTGTCGAAGAGGTTTCGGGTGAAAACGGTCTGAATTATATACGGTATAAAAACACAAAAACAGGAGAAATTTCCGAGTACCGTGCAGAAAACGGAGATTTTTTCGGTGTGTTTGTTTTTGCAGGGTACTCTCCTGATACTCAGGTGGTAAAAGATATAATTGAACTTAATGAGCACGGATATATTATTACCGATTCAGAGCTAAAAACAAATATTGACGGAATTTATGCCGCGGGAGATGTTTGCATAAAGCCTCTTCGTCAGATTATCACAGCCACAGGCGATGGTGCTCTTGCCGCAACTGAGCTCGAAAAATACGTTGCAGCTGTACAGCAAAAAACAGGACTTCACGGCAAACGTCCAACACAAAAAACAAATGAAAAAGCATCTTTTAACGAAGTTACTTCCCTTCATAACTCAAATGAAACATTTACGGCAGATATGAAAAATCAATTAGCAGGTGTATTCGGCAAAATGCAGCAAGGTCTGATATTAAAACTTTATTCAGATAACCGTCCCGCTTCTGACGAGTTGAAAGCTTTTATGACAAATCTTGCGTCACTTACGGATAAATTGACAGTAACGGTTGCTGACAGAGATGATACAGGCACTCAAGCACCTTGTGTCAGAGTTTTTCTCTCGGATGAAACTGATACGGGCATTGCCTTTCACGGTGTACCGTCAGGGCACGAGTTCACATCTTTTGTACTCGGACTTTATAACGCTGCAGGACCGGGTCAGACCGTCGATGAACAGACCTATAATGAGATTAAAGGTGTCAAGGATTCTGTAAATATGAAGATATTGGTATCTTTGTCCTGCACAATGTGTCCTGATCTGGTTATCGCTTGTCAACGTATTGCAACACTTAACCCGAACATCCGTGCCGAGGTTTACGACATTCAGCATTTTGATGAACTGAGAAAAAAATATAATGTTATGAGTGTTCCGTGTCTTGTTATTAATGATGATAAAATTTCATTTGGTAAGAAGAATATAAATCAGGTCTTGGATTTAATCAGGCAGTAATAAAGTTAATTTCAATATTGACCTTAAGTAGTTTATGGCACAAAAGATAACGGCAGAGAGCAAAAAAGCTCTCTGCCGTATAATCAAGTAAAAAGAAACAAATCCTCTCACGCTCGCAGGCATTTCACATTGCGAAGCAATATTTCACACGTGAAACGTATTTCACAAATCCCGTAAGGGATTTATTTCATTGAAAAACCACTTCCGAAGAAGTGGTTTTTCTGGTGGAGACGGTGGGGATAGAACCCATGACCTTTTGACTGCCAGTCAAACGCTCTCCCAATACACCTAAAAACGCAACCTAACTTTGAGCAGTTTGTGGTTGGATTGGATAAGGTGGCGTAATACAAAAAAACTCCCCGTAGTTTTGTGGCTACAGGGAGTGATACTTTAAGTGTCCTTGTATGTATTTTCTAATTAATTTTTTCGATTTTGACAATTGTTTTATCACCATGATTATGATATGAAGTTTCCAATTTATTGATATAATACACTCTAATAATATCATCCGTTATAAATGACTCATCATAATCTTCTGTATGAAAACCTCTGTTGTTATATCCATTAGAGATAGTATTAAACTCAACACCGTTAACTGAAAAGGTAAGACCATCTTCTTCCTCTTTATCAAAAATACTAACCTTTCCCTCAACAACTTCATATTCACCAGATTTATACACGGATAAATAATCGTTATTTTTATATTCTGACCATTCTCCGATTAATCCTACACTTTGGAAGATGGTTATTACAGAAAGAAAAACTAATGTTCCTAAAAATATCTTTTTATTCTCAAAACTTTTTCTTGTTGAAAATAACAATAACAAAAACAATGCACACATAACAACACCTGAAATGGCATTCATTAAACGCGGGGCGTCAAAAATACTATCGTATAAAATATCGTAAACTACCACTACTTTAATCCTCCTCGCTCACTAATGAATTTATTATAACATATTCATATTAACATTTCAACAAATCGGCACACAACCCGATAAAAACAAAAACACCCACTTAAAAGCGGGAAAAAAAATAATTACTCAGTATGCTGTTGGTGGAGACGATATGAACATTATTCATTATTCATCAGCGCAGCGACTTCAATATTCATTATTCATTAAGAAAAGTCGCAACAGAACAAATGAATAATGAATGATGAATAATTAATAATGAATAATGCAAAAAGAAAAGCCACACTTTCGTGCGACTTTTCTTTTTGGTGGAGACGGTGGGGATCGAACCCATGACCTTTTGACTGCCAGTCAAACGCTCTCCCAGCTGAGCTACGCCCCCGTATTTGAAGAAAAAAGTAAGAAGTAATAGTGAAAAGGTAACTGCCGGACACTAAAACAATCAGAACTTTTTAAAATTTGGTTGCATTATACACCAAATATGACTTTTATGCAATAGTGTATATTATTTATTTTTGTAAATATATGAAATTTCGTTGACGGAACTTTAAAAATATGTTAATATTAATCGAATAATTATACCAAGGAGGGTGTTTCCTATGGCAAAGAAAACCGTAGCTCTTACAGGTTCTTCGGGAACAATGGGTTTCCAGGGATTTTTAGAGCTCTATAAGAAAAAGGACCAGTACAACATCGTTTTGCTCAACCGTGACAGCGAGAAGAATCGCAAGAAGTTTGAGAAGTACATGAACGATCCGTCTGTTAAGTTTGTTTGGGGTGACCTTACAAAGTACGAGGACGTTCTCGAAATGGTTAACGGTGCTGACTACGTTCTCCACGTTGGCGGTATGGTTTCTCCGGCTGCTGACTACTACCCTGTCAAGACTCAGAAGACAAACGTTGCTGCTGCACAGAACATCGTTAAGGCTATCAAGGCTCAGCCCGATCCCGATGCAGTTCACGTTGTTTACATCGGTACTGTTGCTGAAACAGGCGACAGAAACGCTCCAATTCACTGGGCAAGAACAGGTGACCCGCTTAAGGTAAGCGTATATGACCACTATGCTATCAGTAAGATCAAGGCTGAGGCTGTTTTCGCAGAGTCAGGTCTTAAGCATTGGGTATCACTCCGTCAGTCAGGTATCCTCTACCCGGCTATCCTCAAGAATCTTGAGCCTATCATGTATCACGTTCCTATCAACGGTGTTCTTGAGTGGGCAACAGTTGAGGACTCAGGACGTCTTCTTGCTAACGTTTGCGGCGATGACATTCCTGAAGAATTCTGGAGACGATTCTACAACATCGGTTCAGGTGAAGAGTACAGAATCACAAACTATGAGTTTGAGGAGCTCCTTCTCGGCACACTCGGTCTTGGTTCACCCAAGAAGCTCTTTGACCCGCACTGGTTCACAACACGTAACTTCCACGGTCAGTGGTACTACGACGGCGACGAGCTTGAGAAGTACTGTCACTTCCGTGCTAATATCCCCGTTAAGCAGTATTTCAAGAGCATGATGAACAAGGTTGAAGGCTATTACAAGCTTGCTTTCCTTGCTAAGCCGATCGCTCCCATCCTCAAGAATCTCTGGATGAAGAAGATCGCACAGACTCCTGAGTACGGTACAATCTGGTGGGTTGAAAACAATGTTGACGTAAGAATCAAGGCTTACTACGGCAGCTTGGAAGAATACAATGCTATCCCCAGAACATGGGATAAGTTCAATATCATCATCCCGTCAAAGAAGAAGACTTCAAGCGACGTTCTCCTTCTTGACCACGGTTATGACGAGACAAAGGATTTCAATTCACTCACACTCGAAGACCTTCAGAAGGCTGCTGAGTTCAGAGGCGGTAAGTGCCTTGCAACTGAAATCGTTGATATGTACACACCTGTTAAATGGGTAAGTGCTCGCGGCAATGAATTCGAAATGACTCCGAACCTCGTTCTTCGCGGTGGTCACTGGTGTCCGGAAGAGCTTCCGTGGCCCTGGGATTATGACACAGAAGCAAGAATCAACCCGTTCTTTGCACAGGTTTGGGATCGTAAGGATGAAAACAACGTTTACGGTCCTGAAATCTTCGATAACTTTAAGGAGAAGGTTACACAGTAATGAAAGTATTTATGATTGGCGGCACAGGCCTCCTCGGCTGCGAAGCTGCAAGAATCTTTATTGAAAGAGGACACGAGGTTAAGAGTGTTGCTCTTCCTCCCCTTCCCGAAGGAGCTCCGATCCCTCCTGAGATGGACATCGAGTTCTGCAATATTTACGAAAAGAGCGACGAAGAGATCAAGGCAATGCTTGAAGGCTATGATTCATTCATCTTCGCTGCAGGTATCGACGAAAGAGTTGAGTTCCCTGCTCCTGTTTATGATGCATACTACAAGTATAACATCGCTCCTCTCAAGAGAATTCTTCCCCTTTGTAAGGAAGTTGGTATGAAGAACGCAGTTATCCTCGGTTCATACTTCTCATTCCTTCACAAGAACTATCCTGAGCTCAAGGCTACTGAGAAGCATCCGTACATCAGAAGCCGTATCGATCAGGAAGAGGTTGCTTTCTCATTTGCTGACGAAAACTTTGACGTAGCTGTTCTTGAGCTTCCGTACATTTTCGGTACACAGCCGGGCAGAAAGCCTGTCTGGGTTATCCTCATCGAGCAGATCAAGATGATGGATAAGCTTCCCTGCACAATGTATCCGGGCGGCGGTACAGCAATGCTTACAGTTCGCCAGGTTGGTGAGGTTATCGTTGGTGCTGCTGAAAAGTCAAAGGGTGCTAAAGCATGGCCTATCAGCATGTACAATATGACATGGAAAGAGTTCCTTAAGATCGTTTATGCTGCAAGAGGCATGGGCGAAAACCGTAAGATCATCAGCGTTCCTCCGTGGATGATGCGTATGGGTCTTGGCAAGGTCAAGAAGGAATATGCTGAAAAAGGCATTGAAAGCGGTATTGACGTTGACGGACTTGCAGATATCATGGATATCAACCTCTTCATCGATGCTAAGTACAGCCGTGAACTCGGCGCTACTGAGGACGATATCAAGTCAGCTATCTTTGATTCAATCAAGGTAAGCCAGGCTGTTTATGACGGCAAGGTTGAGCTTCTTGGTATGAAGGGCGAATAATTGAATACATAAAAATTAAGGCTGTCTCTCACGAGACAGCCTTTTTGCATATAGATTTTTATCAGTCTTCTAATTTAATCTTTCCTACCGCTATATTCAGAACAATCAATACATCCATAGAATTTACTTTTCCGTCGCCGTTAACATCGGTTCTGAGTGTAGCTTCGTCAGAAATATTAACTTCATTGCCGACGGACATATTCAGAATTATGAGTGCATCCATCGAATTTACTTTTCCGTCACCGTTTATGTCAGGGATAATCTTTTCTGAAACTGTATCTGCGTCAAAAATCTCTCCGCATTCATCACATACCTTGTGCTTGATGCCTGTATCATAAATACTTGGCAAAGTATCATAAATCCACTCGTCAGAGGTGTGACCGTTTGCATCAACATAGTCTGAAACATAGCTGTCACCACATTCGCAGGTGTAGGTTGCGTAGCCTTGTTCTGTGCAGGTGGGGGGTGTTACAACTGAAGCGTATTCATGTAGGTGATAATTATAATGAATTGTTGCATTAAGGAGTGATTGGTTGCTATTACCTATTACAATTGAATTCCACTCACTTTCTGAACCACCATAATAAACATCCGTAAGATGTGTATCATCAAACGCAGCACAAACAATCAACGTTACACTATCGGGTATTGTAACACTTCTAAGGCTGCTACATCCACTAAAAGCAAATCCATCAATTTCTGTTACACCATTAGGTATTGTAATACTTCTAATCTTGCGACAATATTGAAATGCATTACCGTCGATAGTAGTCACATTTTTTCCAATTTCTACACTTGTAAGATTGCTACACCATAAGAATGCACAAGAACCGATTGTTTTTACGTTGTCAGGAATTGTTACACTCCCTGTAAGTTGGCAATAAGCAAAAGCGTGTCCACCTATATATGTTAGACTATCAGGAAGATTTACACTTGTAAGTGATCTACAATCACTAAATGCATACTCACCAATTGACGTTACGCCTTCGGGGATTGTTATACTTGTAAGGTTTGTGCACCAACGAAATGCATAGCCACTAATTGACGTTACACCTTCTGGGATGGTGTAACAAGTTTCTGCATTGCCGTTAGGATATTTAATCAATTTTGTTCCTTCTTTATTAAATAATACTCCGTATTTATCACTTGAATAATATCGATTATTTTCTTCAACCAATATTTCTGTAAGGTTAGTGCATATATCAAATGCTTTATATCCAATTGATGTTACACTTTTGGGTATCGTTATGCTTGTAAGACCATCACAATTATAAAAAGCTTCTTTACCGATTGTTCTTACATAGTCACCGATTGTCACTTTTTTTAGCCCAACGCAAGAAAAAAATGCCCGATCACCAATTGTTGTTACACTGTCAGGAATCGTTATGCTCGTGAGACTATCGCAAGAATAAAATGCATCTTGGCCAATTGTTGTTACACTGTCAGGAATTGTTATACTCGTGAGACTATCGCAAGAATAAAATGCATATTTGCCAATAGATGTTACACCATTGTTAATAATTACTTTTTTTATACTGTCCTCATAACTCAACCAAGGACGATCATCTAATAAAGCATATTGTTCCATCTCACCAGTACCTGAAATAGTGAGTGTTCCTGTGGATGAACTGAAATTAAAACTAACATTTTTACCACAAGACCCGGATGTTGCTGCACTTACGTTGAATACTGACATTGGAATAATTGAGACAACCATTATCAGCGCCAGCAGTGCCGGTAAAATTTTTCTGAAGGATTTTTTCATTTTATTACCTCCTTGTAGGGAAACTGTACAAATTGATTATACCAAAACTAAGTCACAACTTCAAGCATCTGATACATTAATATTTGTGACATAAAAAAACACAGCCCTACGCTCTGAAGTTCGTATGGTTGTGTTTACTGATTATATATCAGAGTTCAAAAGCATCATAATTGTAATCTGTCCAGAACTCAGTTGTTGTAAGCTTCCACATTTCGGGGTACATTCCTACCTGATGTACATCACCGTTTACATCTGTAAAGGGAACTGTTCCGCTGAGAACCTGGCTGTAGAACTCGAAATAGTCAAAGTAACCGTTAGCATCTGCCTCATATGTTTCGTAACCAGCGAACTCTTCTCCGCCCATATAAGCGTGAGTGAACGGGAACTCAACACCGAGTGTATATCCGATTTCTTCAAACTGATGCATCCACTCGTGAACTGAAACAGCTGTTGCAATGCTTGCAGGGATTGTAGGATCATCATAGAAAACCTGTCCGCAGGGATCGCCAAGATCAAAAGTAGAGTATCCGTATGTTTCGTCAATGCTTTTTGTGTTCAGACCAAGAACAACAGGAATTTCAAAGAACATATCTTCTTCATAATTACGGTAATAGTTTTCATCTCCACCTGACTGAACAGCAGTAATAACTGAATCATACTCATTATCAACGTTATAAAGCTGAATATCTTCTTCTACTGTTGCATTGTCGAGATAAAAAAATTCGTCACTGAGAGTAAGTTCTCTTCTTTCGTCAATAAAATAAAGATCAATCTGAATATCTACGTTATGCTCTGCAAGGTCTTCTACAACGTGTTCAAAATTATTTGCCACGTCTTTGAAAAGAACTCTGTCAGCATCGTTCATTCTGAATTCAAGGTTTTCATAGCCGACGTTTGTATATCCGATCCAGAGCATCTTATGTACCACTGCCTCTTCAGACGGTGTGTGATCCTGATTCTGATACTGAGCTACCGCTGTATCAATTGTTGTCCAAGCATCGGAAGTTCCCGTTGACATATTTTCTATACTGTAATCGCCTGAGTAAATTACATCTTCAACTCGGTCTATTACACCTGATAAATCAGCACAGCCTGTCATCATAACCATCAATGTGAGAATAATTGCTACCATCTTAATAAGCTTTGTCTTTTTCATAAAAGCACATCCTTTTCTCTGAATAATACGCTCTGCTTACTTTCGCAAAGCAGTGTTTTGTTTTGATGTCTTTATTATATTTCTTTGATTTGCGATACTGTAAAATGGTTTTTACCTCTGCGACAACACGGGTTTATACGCTTAAAATCAGCAAGTATTTCTAAAATTTTCCTTTTCGCTATTGCTTGTTTGCAGATTAAAATGTATACTTTATATAATCTATTGTTAATAGCAACCAAACTGATGTACATTATATATGGAGTGATAAGATTGACAGAACTTCTTGTAAAAGCTTTCGTTAAGGATAAGGATAATATTACTAACCCCACGGTAAGAGGCAGATATGGTATTCTCAGCGGATGTGCCGGTGTCGCCGTTAACATTTTGCTTTTTGCCGCAAAGTTTTTCGTCGGAATTATTACAAACAGTATTTCGATCACAGCCGATGCTGTCAATAATCTTTCTGATGCAGGTTCATGTGCCGTAACGGTTTTCGGCTTCAAAATGTCAAGCAAACCTGCTGATGACGAGCATCCGTTCGGCCACGGAAGAATTGAATACATCACAGCTATGGTGGTTTCTTTCATCGTTCTTTTTATGGGTTTTGAGCTTCTTACCCAGTCGATTGACAAAATCCGTAATCCCGAAGATGTCAAATTCAGTCTTGTGGGTGCGATAATCATCGGAGTTTCGATTTTCGGAAAGCTCTGGCTTGCACTTTTCAACCGTAAGCTCGGCAAAAAGATCAACTCCCCTGCTATGACGGCCGTAGTCGCTGACAGTCTGAGCGACATAGCTGCTACGAGCGTTACTCTCATCGCTCTTATCCTTTCAAACTTTTATCCGTCTCTTCACATCGACGGTTGGCTCGGTATCATCGTTGCCGGTTTTGTCCTCAAGGCAGGATTCGGGATTTTCAAAGAAACACTCAATTCACTCATCGGTGAGCCTCCCACGAAAGAGACAGTTAAAAAGCTCGAAGAGAAAATTCTCTCTTACGAAAAAGTGACAGGTATTCACGATCTTATTTTACATAACTACGGTCCTGACAAATTTTTTGGCAGTGTTCACGTCGAGATGCCGTCTGACTTTGATGTTTTGCACTCGCACGATATAATAGATAATATAGAAAGAGATATTATGCGAGAATTCGGCATAATGCTCAGCATTCACTATGACCCTATAGAAGTAAATAACGAACGTGTAACCGAATTGAAAACAATTGCAGAAACGGCTGTAAAAAGAATCAATGCTGATCTTACTATTCACGATTTCAGAGTCGTTGACGGTCCGAGTCACACTAATCTGATTTTTGACGTAGTTGTGCCAAGAAAATTTCCGTTAAGCAATGACGACCTTATGGCTGAAATTTCGTCAGAAATTTCCAAAAACGGTACAAATTTCTTTGCAGTAATGAATATAGAACATGCTTTTGTGTAAACTCAACAAATTAACCCTCTTTTTTTAGATTATATTTTTCGTGTAAAATATCCTCTTTTCACTTTAAAAATTTTGTCAAATATAGTACAATATTTGTGCGTTGTTCAGATAACTAAGGACAAGCTTTTAACTATTAATGCGAAGGTGGAACTGATTTATGAAAAACAAGTCAAATTACGACACAATTCCTGTCGGTCAGCTTGGTATTATTGCTTTGCCAGGTTGCGAGGAGCTTGCTGCAAAGATTGACCATTATCTCAAAACATGGCGTTATGAAAGAAACAGCGAGCATAAAGACACCCTCGCTTTTGTTGGTTACGAAAAGGATACTTATATCGTAGATATCACTTTCCCCCGTTTCAGCACAGGTGAAAGTAAAGCAGCCCTTAAGCAGACTGTCAGAGGTTATGACATTTTTATCCTCTGTGACTGTTTCAACTACGGTGTAACATATAAAATGTACGGTATGGACGTTCCGATGTCTCCCGATGATCATTTTGCCAACATCAAGCGTGCAATCAGTGCAATTGAAGGTAAGGCAAAGAGAATTTCTGTTATTATGCCGATGCTTTACGAAGGCAGACAGCACAAGCGTTCAAGCCGTGAATCTCTTGACTGTGCAATGATGCTTCAGGAGCTTTATACAATGGGTGTTGAGAACCTTATTACTTTCGATGCTCACGACCCCAGAGTTATGAACGCTATTCCTCTTTGTGGCTTTGAGAGCGTTTCTCCTGCATATCAGATGATCAAGTCAATGGTTCGCAACGTTGAAGATCTTTCTCTCGACAAGGAAAATCTTATGATCATCTCTCCTGATGAAGGCGGTATGTCACGTTGTATTTTCTATTCAACAGTTCTCGGTGTTGAACTCGGTATGTTCTACAAGCGCCGCGATTACTCAAAAATTGTTGACGGCCGTAACCCGATCATCGCTCACGAATTCCTCGGTGACAATGTTGCCGGCAAGGATGTTATCATCGTAGACGATATGATTTCTTCAGGTGAATCAATGATCGAGGTTGCTACAAAGCTCAAGGAGCTCAAGGCTAACAGAATTTACATTTTCTCATCATTCGGTCTTTTCTGTAACGGTCTCGAAGCTTTTGACAAGGCATTTGAAGACGGTACAATTTACAGAGTATTCACAACAAACCTTATCTATCGCAGACCTGAACTCAAGGAAAGAGAATGGTACGTTGAGGTTGATCTTTCAAAGTATATTTCTTATATGATTGATACACTTAACCACGACACATCAATCGGTGAGCTTCTCGATCCGGCTGACAAGATCAACGCTCTTCTTGAGAAAAAAGGACTTAAATAAATAACGGTAAAAAGCAAAGCTTTGGCTTTGCTTTTTCTTTTTTTGTAAGATTGACAGTAATATAAAAAGAGCATATAATTATCTCATAAATTCTGAAAGGATGATAAGCATAATGAACTGTCCTAAATGTGGAAACCCGTTAGCACAAGATACAAAATTCTGTGCTAAATGCGGCACCCCTGTCCCCGTTGCGCAACCTGCAGTGGCAGCACCCGTTGCTCCCTCACAGCCCGTCGCAACACCAAAAGCAAAAAAACAAAAAAGTAATGACGGAAAGAAGAAAAATCTCGGTCTGAAAATCACAGCAGCTGTGCTCGTTGTAGCCGTACTCATATG
>JAXJUJ010000139.1:0-25825 GCA_036309125.1 Acutalibacteraceae bacterium
CTCCTGACATGTACGCTTTGTCTACTCTTATTTTTGCTGCAATACTTATTTTGCTCGTTTGTGTTAACGTTTTCCAGTCAAAGGATGACAGCAACAAGAATGCTAACAAGAAGAAAAATAAAAAAATGAAAAGAATTGCAATCGCTTGTGTTGCTTTGGTTCTGGTGGTTACTGTGGTTATAGCTGCAACAGTCAAGCCAACTCAGACACAGGCACAAGCACAAGCACAAGCACAACCGGTTCAGGCTGTAGGCGCTGAAATCAATGTTTACAACTGGGGTGAGTATATCTCAGACGGCGCAGAAGGTACGATGGATGTTAACAAAGAATTCGAGAAACTGACGGGTATTAAAGTTAATTACACCACCTATGATTCCAATGAAAATATGTACAATAAAATCAAGGGTGGCGGAGCAAATTACGATATAATAATTCCGTCCGATTATATGATCCAGCGAATGATTGAGGAGGATATGCTCGAAAAAATTGATTTCAGCAATATTCCTAATTATTCAAATATTCTCGATGAGTATAAGAATCTTTACTTTGACCCTACAAACGAATATTCAGTTCCTTATAATGTAGGCATGGTAGGTCTTATTTATAACACAAAAATGGTTAAAGGCTCTCCTGACAGTTGGGGAGTAATGTGGGATGAAAAGTATTCAGGACAGATTCTTATGTTCAACAATCCCCGAGATGCCTTCGGAATCGCACAGTGCTATCTGGGTATTGACCTCAATACGACAAGTGATGAAGAGTGGAATATGGCATATGATAAGCTCAAGGAGCAGAAACCGCTTGTTAACTCATATGTAATGGACGATGTTTTCAACAAGATGGAAAGCGGCGAAGCTGCTATGTGTGCTTACTATGCAGGTGATTACCTTAGCATGAAGGAAAACAATCCTGATCTCGGCTTTGTTTATCCGAAAGAAGGAACGAATATCTTCGTCGATTCAATGTGCATCCCCAAGGGTTGTCAGAATAAAGAAGGTGCTGAGCTTTACATTAATTTCCTTTTGAGTGGTGAAGTTGCTCTTGCAAATGCTGAGTATATATGCTATGCATCACCGAATAAGGCGGTAGTAAACAACCCGGATTATTCTCTTAAGGATGAGAAAATTCTCTATCCGGATCCCGAGGATATGCCGAAAACTCAGTATTATCACAATCTTCCTGAGGGTCGACTTACTGTTATGACCACTCTTTGGGATAATCTTAAGATTGAGGGTAATGATGACAATTCAATTTACGTCGGTCTGATTTCTTTTACAGCGATATGTACTGCTTATGCTGTTTATCGTTTCGTACGTAAAAAGAAACGCGAAAAAATGTATTAATTTTAACACTCACGGTTTTTCCGTGAGTGTTTTCTCTTGAAATAACAGTAATGATATGTTAAAATCTGCAGGACAGGATGTGATCTATTGAAAGAATTCAAACGTTTTTTAATAATGGCAAAACCTTTCTGGGGAACTTTGATTTTTACAGTTTTTACGCTTATAGGTGTATCAGCAGTAAGTCTTGTGACTCCTGAAATGGTGAGAAAAATGACAGGCTCTCTTACTGACGGAACGGCAACGGTTGAAAAAATGCTTTCGTATGCTGTTGTGTTGCTTATTGCCTATATAATAAAGTCTGTGCTTTCCTTCCTTGCCAAGTGGCAGGCTCATATTGCTGCGTGGAATTTTGTTGGTGAGCTTACTCTTAAGGTTTATTCAAAGCTGCAGTCGCTTTCAATAGGTTATTTTACGGATAAACAGACAGGTGAAATGATGAGTCGTATTATCAATGACTCGCGTAATATGGAAACACTTATCGCTCATGCATTACCTGATCTTTTATCAAATGTACTGATTATCATTCTGGTTGCAGTGATGATATTCACTATAAATCCGCTTCTTGCGGCAATTTCTCTTATTCCCGTACCATTCCTGATTTTTGTAAGTACAAAGTTTTCTAAGAAGGTGCTTCCGAAATTCAAAAAAAATCAGCAGGTGCTCGCTGAGCTTAACAGCGTTGTTCAGGATAATATTTCTGGTATAAAGGAAATACAGGCTTTCGGCAAAGAAAAGGCTGAGTATAAGCGTATGAAGGATTTCTGTAAGGTTTACAGTCAGGTCAATATCAATGCTAATTTTTCTGCAGCACTTTTCCACCCGTCGGTTGAATTCTTCACCTCGCTCGGTACGGTACTTGTTATGGGTATAGGCGGTACTCTTGCACTCAGGGGTAGCCTTGAAGTTGCTGATGTTGTCGGCTTTTTTATGTATCTTTCCCTGTTTTATTCTCCGCTGGCAATGCTTGCAAGAATCGTGGAGGATGCACAGAATTCATATGCGGGCGGACTTCGTGTACTTGAAATACTCGATATGGAATCTGAGGTTAAAGACAGCGAAAACGCTGAGGATATCAGCAGAGCAGAGGGTAATATAGAATTTAAAAATGTCAGCTTTTACTACAACGAAAAAGAACCTGTTCTCAATGATGTATCATTTACCGTTGATGCGGGTAAGATGATAGCCTTTGTCGGTGCTACAGGCGTAGGTAAATCAACAATAGTTTCTCTTCTTGAGAGATTCTATGATCCGATTGACGGTGGGATATATCTTGACGGCAAAAACATCAAAGATATCTCGGTCAGATCGCTTCGTGAAAATCTTTCAATAGTACTGCAGGATGTTTTCCTTTTCAACGGTTCAATATACGAGAATATTGCTTACGGAAATTCCGAAGCTACAAGGGAGCAGGTGTTTGAAGCATCAAAAATTGCAAGAGCTGATGATTTCATAAAGCTGATGCCTGACGGATATGAAACACTTATAGGTGAAAGAGGTGTACGTCTTTCGGGCGGTCAGAAGCAGCGAATTGCAATCGCAAGAGCTATTCTCAAGGATTCTCCAGTGCTTATTCTAGATGAAGCGACATCAGCCGTTGACAATGAAACAGAAGCGCTTATTCAGCAGGCAATCGATGAGTTGTCAAAGAGCAGAACAGTTGTGGTTATTGCACACAGACTTTCAACTGTAATGAAGGCTGATAAAATCGTCGTACTCGAAGATGGGAAAATTACTGAGCAGGGAAGCCACGAAGAGCTTCTCAGAAATAACGGACTTTATGCAAGACTTTGCAATGTCAATACAAATCAATTAAGAACTGAGGTATAAGTATGATAGTAACAACAATCGACAAGCTCACAAAATACAGTGAAATCCCTTATGCACAGGATATTGTGGATTTCCTTGCAGATTTCAGAAAAGGCGAAATGGCGCCAGGCAGATACGATATCCATGGTGACGATCTTTTTGCAGCTGTAAGCCGTTATGACACTGAACCGAATAACGGAGAAAGAAAGTTTGAAAATCATAAAAAGTATATCGATCTTCAGATAGTTCTTGACGGCGGTAAAGAAGAAATCCATTGGGCAGACACAAAAACCCTCACAATGGTTTCAGAAGAATTTTCAAAGGGCGGCGACATCGCTTTCTATACAGGCGAGGCTATGGGATACACTCTTCTTGGCGGTGAACAGTGTGTTATTCTCTTTGAAGAAGATGCTCATATGCCGAACGTTCTTCATGAAAAGAGCGAGAATGTTCTCAAGGTAGTATTTAAAATAAGATGCAGTGAATAATTATGCACTTTTTGTTGACATAAATCGTATTTGGTGATATATTTTAACTGTAATAAAAATTCAGGAGGAGTTTATTATGAAAAAGATTTTAGCATTTCTTCTTGCTGCAATTATGGTTTTCTCACTTGCAGCTTGCGGCAGCACAGAATCTGTAAAAATCATTAACATCAACCTCACAGAAGAGCAGTATGCTTTCGGCGTTGATAAGAATCAGCCCGAGCTTCTTGATAAGGTAAATGCTTTCATCGACAAGATTATGGAAGACGGAACTTTCGATGAGGTTTGTAACAAGTACTTCGGTGACGGTGAGCCGACAGCTGTTAAGTCAGCAAAAGAGGATCCTTCAAAGGATCAGCTTGTAGTTGCAACTAACGCTGCATTTGCTCCTTTCGAGTATATGGAAGGCGATTCTTACTACGGAATTGATATGGAAATCGCTGCTCTTCTTGCTGAAGAACTCGGACAGGAACTCGTTATCAAGAATATGAAGTTTGAATCTGTTTGTCTTTCAGTTGGTGAGCATACATGTGATATCGCAATGGCAGGTCTCACAATCAATGAAACAAGAAAAGAATCTGTTAACTTCTCAAAGTCATACTACAATGCTTATCAGAAGCTTATTGTAAAGGCTGACGATACAACTTTTGATGATTGTACAACAGCAGAACAAGTTAATGCTAAGCTCAATGAAGGCGACGGTTCAAAGACAGTAGGTTACCAGAACGGTACAACAGGTAACTTCTACGTAGTAGGCGATGCTGACTGGGGCTTTGAAGCTCTCGATGTTCAGCCTAAGGGCTATGACAACGGTGCACTTGCTGTGCAGGATATCGTAAACGGTAATATCGATTATGTTATCATCGACGCTGACCCCGCAGAGCGTATTGTAAACAGCATCAACGGTGTAAAATAAATTTTCAATACAATAAGACAGTGCCTTACTCCTTACGGGAGGTAAGGCATTGTTGATGTTATAAGGAATAAAATATATGAACAAATTTATGTTTGATGTCGAAAGATTTTTTGACATTCTTATTGATAAGGGTGGATACAAGGAAGTTATCGAGGGCTTGCTGAATACTATGATTATAGCTGTCGGCGGTCTTCTTATAGGTGCCGTAATAGGTACTCTGATAGCAACTGTACGTGTAATGCCCAAATATAAGGCAGCAGTAAGAGCTATGGATAAAATCTGTGGCTTTTATGTAGGGTTTTTCCGTGGTACGCCTATGGTTGTACAGCTCCTTGTTTTCTATTTCGTTTTGTTACCGCTTCTCGGAATCAAGCTTGCTTCAGTGCCTGTTGCGATTGCTGTTTTCGGTCTGAACAGCGGTGCCTACATATCTGAGATTATGCGTGGCGGTATTCTCAGCGTTGATCCCGGTCAGATGGAGGGCGGTCGAAGCGTTGGTCTCAGTTACGGAACAACGATGATAAAGGTTGTCATTCCTCAGGCGGTCAAAAATATTTTACCGACTATGGGTAATGAGTTTGTTGCACTCATCAAAGAAACATCAGTTGTATCTTTCATTGGTGCAAAGGATTTGTACTTAGCATTCCAGAATATCGGTAATGCAACATACGCTTATATGGTTCCGTACCTGTCTATGGCGATAATTTACATTATCATAGTTTGCATTATTACAGTACTGATAAAGATTATGGAAAGGAGGCTGAGCAGGAGTGATAGAGGTCGTTAATCTTTGTAAATCTTTTGGTGACAATCATGTCCTTAAAAACATCTCAACTACAATCAAAAAAGGCGAAAAGGTTGTTGTCATCGGTCCCTCAGGCTCAGGTAAGAGTACTTTCCTTCGTTGTCTTAACTGTATGGAGGATCCTACAAGCGGTTCAATAATTTTCGGAGGCGTGGATATCGCGGATCCGAAGGTTGATATCAATATCCACCGTCAGAAAATGGGTATGGTTTTTCAGCACTTTAATCTTTTTAATAATAAAACCGTTATTGAAAATATTATGATGGCGCCTGTTTATGTCGCTACTAAAAAGCTGAAAAAGCAGAAAAGAGATAATACTCTTATTTCACTTAAACTGAAAAAAGGTACTCCTGTGAAAATTAATACGACTATTCAGGATATTGAAAAAGAGGCTCGTGACAAAGCGATTGAGCTTCTCAAAAGAATAGGTCTTGAGGATAAGGCTGATGCTTATCCGTCGAGCCTTTCGGGTGGTCAGAAGCAAAGAGTTGCAATCATCCGTTCTCTTGCGATGGATCCTGATGTTATTCTTTTTGACGAACCTACATCTGCACTTGACCCTGAAATGGTCGGTGAGGTTCTTGACCTTATGAAAGATCTCGCATCTCAGGGAATGACAATGGTTGTTGTTACACATGAAATGGGATTTGCCAAGGAAGTTGCAACCAGAGTTGTGTTTATGGATGAAGGCACAATTCTTGAAGAGGGCACACCTGATGAATTTTTCAGCAATCCTAAAACGGACAGATGTAAGGATTTCCTCTCAAAAGTTCTGGTTTAATACCTTTTTGTCTGAAAATTCTCTTTTTTTCTATTTACTTTTATAAATTTTAAATGTATAATTGACTTACAGTATATGCTTTTTGAAAGGAGCAGTTTAATATGGTTAAAAGAACTCTTGTTTCTGCAATTGCAGCAATCATTTGTGTATTCCTTATCACAAATGCAATCTCATCAGGTGTTCAGACTTATGCAGATGCAATGAAGGAAGCAGTTGAAACTGTTGCATCAGAATCAGGTCTCGATGAAGAGGTTGGTCTTGATGAGCAGCTTGGTCTCGATGAGTCAACAGGTGATGCAGGTAGCACAGGTGATGCTTCAACAGGCGATGCAGGTAATGCAGGCGACGCTTCAACAGGCGATGCATCAACAGGTGACGCTTCAACAGGCGACGCAGGTAATGCAGGTGATGCAGGCAACGCAAATCAGGGTCAGTCCAAGCCCGCTGATGGTATTGCAACACTCAATTACTACAACAAAGTTATGGCTCAGGCAGCAAGCGTAAAGCCCGGCTTTGATAAGACTCGTATTACTGATAACGCTAAGATGGAAGGCTCAGCAGGTCTTCAGGCTATGAAGGATCTTGTTTACCAGTTTATGGGTATCGGTGAAGCTAACAAGTACACAGCAAAGGTTGAAAAGGGTAAGTATGATGAAGAGCCGTTGCTCAATGCAAGTAAGCTCACAGCTTCTGATGTTACAGCAGCTACATGTACTCAGTCAGGTAACAACTACGTAATCACACTTAAGCTTAAGAGTGGTTCAAGTGCTGCTGATAAGTCAAACCCGACTACACCTGCAAATACAGCTCTTGATAAGACAGGTCTTTGCGTTGGTGACAGAGACAGAAGTGAATATGACCACAAGACAGCTTCAGTTATCTACAGCGCAATCGGCGGTACATTTGCTAGTGCAGTAGTTAAGGAAAGCTACTCAAATGCAACAGTTGTTGCAACTGTTGATGCTGCTACAGGTAACCTTGTAAGCATTGTTATTGAATGGAACCAGAAGGTTGAGCTTTCAAAGCTTGTTGCTATGTCAGCTGACTGCTCAGGTGTTTCACACGTTACATACAGCAACTTCAAGTATTAATTCAATACTTAGCAATAAAAAACACTCCGTTAATTCGGAGTGTTTTTACTTAAAGAGGGATATTTATATTAAATAAACGCGCTTCAGGCGTACTTATGCACGTTTCTTCAATACCGTCAAAATATGGTGTTGGTGTATTTGATGAAAACTGTCTTCATTTTATAGATAAAATAAAAGAGATGGATTTCGGCTATTGGCAGGTTTTGCCTTTCAATCCTGTTGATGATGCTAATTCACCGTATTGTTCATCTTCTGCTTTTGCAGGTAATTATATGTTCATTGACCCTGAAAAGCTTGCTAAGGATGGTTTAGTCAGCAGGGAAGATGTGGAAGAAAATGTTTATCACGGCTCACCTTATACCGCTGATTATGAGTTCGCGGGTGAAAAAAGACTTGCTCTTTTGAAGAAGGCATTTTTGAATATTGATGCTCAGACTGCTGCTGATGTCAGAAAATTTGAAGAAGATAATCCGTGGGTTATTGATTTCTCACTTTTTATGGCTTTAAAAGAAGCAAATGGTAAGAAACCGTGGTGGGAGTGGCAGAATAATTTTGCACGCTATGACATATTTATGAGTGAACACAGATATGACTTTGAAGAGCAGTCTGCATTCTGGCGATTTGTGCAGTATTTATTCTTTAAGCAGTGGAATGAAGTGAAAAGCTATGCAAATGAAAACGGGATTGCTGTTATAGGCGATATGCCGATTTATGTTGCTATGGACAGTGTTGATGTATGGTCAAATCTTGATCAGTTCAAAATCGACGACAAGACTCTGAAACCTGAAAAGGTAGCGGGAGTTCCGCCCGATTATTTTTCAGAAGACGGACAGCTCTGGGGAAATCCGCTTTATGACTGGGAAAAAATGAAGTGCGACGGATACAAGTGGTGGCTTTCACGTCTTGGCGCGGCTCTTGAAACTTATGATGTGGTAAGAATCGACCATTTCAGGGCTTTTGCAAGCTACTGGGAGATTCCTGCCGATAGTGAGACAGCTAAAAAAGGAAGCTGGGCTGAAGGTCCTCGTATGAACTTCTTCGAAAAGGTTTTTGAAAAATATCCGGATGCTCCGATTATCGCTGAGGATCTCGGAATATTCGGTGAGGATGTTGTTCAGCTGCTTGAGGATACAAAATTTCCCGGAATGAAGGTAGTTCAGTTCGGCTTTGATCCTGATGGTGACTCTTCACATTTGCCGCACAATGCTGACAGAAATTCCGTGAACTACGTCGGCACTCACGACAATAATACTATTCTCGGTTGGCTGTGGGAGGCAGATGAACGTCAGCGCAGATTTGCTCTTGACTATATAGGCTTTGAAGCAGACAATTGGGGCGACGGCGGCTATTATTCAAAGAGTTGCCGAAAGGTGATCGAGGCTGTCTGGAAATCACCTTCGAACACTGCAATTCTCGCTTTTCAGGATATGTGTGGTTTTGGCAGTGATGCAAGAATGAATATACCAAGTGTTCCGGAGAAAAACTGGAGATACAGAACTACGACCGAGACAATTGACTCAGTAGATAGTTCTTATTTCAAAAAAATCAATTCTCTTTACAGAAGAACATATCCTGTGTTTGAGAAAAAATAATATATCGATTTAATTTGTTGACTTGAACCTTTGTTTGAGTTATAATTAGATTGCAACTCAGAATAAGTGGTGGAGTCTGTCATAGAACATAGTTTTGTTCTATTTGTTATGAGTTGCGTTTTAGCTGTTACAGGCATTCTGCCTGTATATCTGAATCTGACAGAATCCGCCTTTTACAGGCGGATTTTTTTGTGCAGACTAATTTTGCCACGGAAAATGGAGTTATTAAAATGAGCCAAATAACCATTGTTGCATTGATTCTCTTTGCGATAACTTATATTCTGATGCTGATTTTTCAGAAGATAAGACCACACATTGTGGTAACGTCGGCAATTATTTTTGTTGGGCTTGGAATGATTGCTTCTGCTAATCCGTCAATATTCGGCGAAGGTTTCTTTGTGACAGCTACAGGTACATATACATACGGATTTGCCGATATGCTCAAAGCGATAGACTGGAATGTTATCATGATGATCGCCGGCACAATGGGTACGGTTTATCTGTTCATTGAGTCCAAAATGCCTCAGCTTATGTCAGATTATCTGATTTCAAAAATGCCGAATATGAAATGGGCTATTGTTACCCTGTCACTTTTTGCAGGTATTGTTTCGGCTTTTGTTGATAACGTTGCAACAGTTCTTATGATCGCTCCGGTTGCTCTGGCTTTTTGTAAAAAACTGAATGTTTCACCTGTTTCTGCAATTATCTGTATAGCGGTATCTTCGAATCTTCAGGGAGCTGCTACACTTGTTGGTGACACTACATCGATCCTTCTGGGTAAAGCAGCCAATCTTGATTTTTCTTCGTTCTTTGTGGATAACGGAAAGCCCGGTATGTTCTGGGTTGTTGAGGCAGGCGCGGTTGTAAGTGCATTTATTATTCTTTTCATGTTCCGCAAGGAGAAAGGAAGAATTACTTTTGAATCTAAGACTGTCGTTGAGGATAAATTCCCGACCTTCCTTCTTGCCGGTACAATCGTAGCGCTTATTGCCGTTTCGTTCATTCCTTATGCTGATAACGCAGAACCGGGTCAGCTTACAAAGCCGGACATTACAAACGGACTTATCTGCATTGCATTCTTTGTCATAGGTCTTTTCAGGGAACTCTTTATCAAGAAAAATAAAGAAGTTGTCAGAAACGCTTTTAAAGAGATTGACTATTATACAATTGTTCTTCTCACAGGTCTCTTCGTTGTTATAGGTGGTATTGAAGCTGCAGGCGTTGTTCAGGTTATTGGTAATGCAATTGCAAGTCTTGGCTCAGGCAGTCCATTCCTTGTGTTCACAATCGTTGTGTGGATGTCTGTTCTTCTTTCTGCATTTATTGATAATATACCGTATACCGCTACTATGTTGGCTGTTGTTCCTGCGATCGGTGCAGGTATCGGACTTGAGGGTGAATCTCTTAAGCTTCTTTATTACGGTCTTCTTTGCGGTGCAACACTAGGCGGTAATCTTACGCCAATCGGTGCGAGTGCTAATATCACAGGTATCGGAATTCTTCGTAAGGAAGGTTACGAAGTCAAGGCTACAACCTTTATGAAGTACGGTATACCATTTACTCTTGCTGCTGTTACAACGGGTTATCTTATGATCTGGTTTATATGGAAATAATATAATTATCAATGAGAAGAAGACTCTGTGGAGTCTTCTTTTTGTTATGCTATAGGACAGCTATTGTTTTCTTGACATCAATATTCTGTGGTGATATAATAAACTGATATTATATGTATGAATCAGGAGGCGACGCAGATGAAGAATGTATATTTCGTTCAGGTTGATGTATCAGCCAGTTCAGGAACGCAGAATGCATATTTGCCGTACACAGCGGGTATTCTGGCAGCGTCTGCTTTTACAAGCGAGATTGTAAAAGCCAACTGTGAATTCAAAGGTTTTGTTTTTTTACGTGAAGAAGTTGATGATGTAGTCAGCAAACTTGACAGTCCTTCTTTTATGGGATTTTCAAACTATTGTTGGAGTACTGAGTATAACAAGCTTCTTGCGAAAAAGGTAAAGGAAAAGTATCCGGACTGTCTTATTGTCTTTGGCGGTCACGATATCCCTGATAATTTTTCTTTCCTTGAAGATTTCGATTATATTGATGTTCTTTGTCATGGTGAGGGTGAAGACACTGTCAGGGAGCTTCTTGAAGCATACTGTGAAGGTAAGCCTTTTGATGACGTGCCGAACATTTCTTTCAGAAAGTCTGAGGGCGGCTATACAAGGACTCAAACCAGACTTCAGTCTACACTTGACTATCCTTCACCGTATCTCGAAGGATGGTTTGACCCGATAATTGAAGAGTATCCTGAGATTACATTCAATGCAATTCTCGAAACAAGCCGCGGATGCCCGAATCAGTGTGCATACTGTGATTGGGGTCTTCTTAAAGCTAAAACACGTCTTTTCCCACTTGAGAGAGTACGTGCCGAAATCCGTTGGATGTCAGACCACAAGATTGCTTTTGTATGGGGTGCTGATGCGAATTTCGGAATGTTCAAGCGTGACCTTGAAATAGCTAATGAGCTTGCAAGTGTCAAGGAAGAAACAGGTTACCCCGAAAGAATGCGAATGAACTATGCAAAAAACAATTTCGAAAATGTTTTTGAAATTGTCAAAGTTTTCAAACGCTGTGAATTTGACAGAATCGGTGCCACTCTTTCTTTCCAGAGTATGTCACCTGAAGTTCTTAAAAACATCGGCAGAAAAAACACATCTCTCGATTTTTATAAGAATCTTCTCACTACCTACAATAAGGCGAATATGAAAACCTACTCCGAGCTTATACTCGGACTTCCGGGCGAGACATATGAAAGCTTTATCGAGGGTGTAGGTAAGCTTTTTGAAATAGGTCAGCATTTTGTTTTTGAGGTTTACGGCTGTATTCTTCTTCCGAATGCTACAATGGGACAGAAGGATTATATCGAAAAGTTCGGCATTAAAACCGTACGCTCTGAAATAATCCGTCCGCATTTTAATAACGAGGCTTTCAGTGTACCTGAATATAATAACATTGTAGTTGAAACAAATTCAATGAGCCGTGAAATGTGGGTAAGAGCAACAACGTTCTATTATCTTGCAAAGGCTCTCCACGGAAACGGTCTTATCAGAGCTTTCGGTATTTATCTGCATAACGAAATGGGAGTACCTTACGAAAAGTTTTATGACGGTACCCTTGACTATTTTGAAAAAAATCCTGATTTGTTCATTTCAAAGCTTTATTCTGATATTAAACGCCATGCAGATGAGCTTTCGCTCGGCATCACAAACAGAAAGCTTATGTTTGAACCGTGCGGTGAGATTGTATGGGATGATCATGAATATGTTGTCCTCAATGTGATTTCTCAGCTTGATAAGTTTTATGAGGAAATCGTACCGTATCTTGAAAGCTATGGTATACCTGAAGATATTTTCAACGATTTGTTAAGCTATCAGAAGAATATCATCCGTACACCGTTTCATGAAGAAAAGACAGTAAGTCTTAAATATGATATTCACAATTACCTCAAAGATGTTTATGTAAATAACATTCATCCGCTTGAAAAGAAAGAACACACACTTTCAATGCGTGACAGCAATCCTGTGCCCGAATGGAAGGATTTCGGTAAATTCGTTATCTGGTACGGCAGAATGGGTTGGTCGTCATATAAGGATGATGTAAAAGAAATTTAAATGAAAGGGGAGTAACGGAATGAAAGAAAAGTTTTATTTGGTCCAGATAGGTGTGTCGTATTCATCTCCGGTATTCCTGCCTTATTCGGTCGGTTGTATTGCAGCGTATCTCAGACGTGACGAAGAGATTATGTCACATTATGAGATTCCCGATATTATCGTAATGCGTGAAAAGATTGAAGATGTTATTAAGCGTTTTGATAATCCTGCATATGCAGCATTTTCGTGCTTTACGTGGAATCTTGAATATAATAAAACACTTGCGAAAGAGCTCAAAAACAGATTTCCTGATGTAAAAATCATTTTTGGCGGACACAGCGTGCCACACGGTTCGGACTTCCTTGATGAATATCCGTTTATCGACTTCCTTATGCATAATGAAGGTGAGGAAACAACTGCGCTGTTTCTCAAAGCAATTATAAATGGTGAAAATCTTGCCGATGTTCCAAATCTTTCCTTCAGAACACAGAACGGAAATGTTACTACAGAATTCAGACATCCGTGTGATCTTTCGTCATATCCGTCACCTTACACAGAAGGTGTTTTTGACAACATAATGAAAGAAAATCCCGATAAGGAATTTCATGCAACACTTGAAACAAACAGAGGCTGTCCTTATGGTTGCACTTACTGCGAATGGTGCTTCACGCGTAAAGTGCGTCCTTTCCCTATGGAAAAAATTAAGAGTGAAATCGAATGGATAGCTAAAAATAAAATTAAATACTGCTACTGTGCAGATGCAAACTTCGGCATTATGGAGAGAGATGTTGAAATTGCCGAATACGTTATCGAGCAGAAGAAAAAATACGGTTATCCCGATGTATTCAAGCCTTGCTATGCAAAAGAGAGTGACGAAACAGTTTTTAAAGCAGGTTATCTGCTCAATAAAAACCACGCAGACAAGGGAGTTACTCTCGCATATCAGTCACTTGATGCAAAGACTCTTGAAAATATCGGCAGAAAAAATCTCACCCTTGAGCATTTTTCTGACCTTGATGCGAGATATGATGAAGCAGGTATACCGACATATACTGAGCTTATCCTCGGCCTTCCGGGCGAAACCGATGAAAGCTTCTGCAAGGGAATGTGCCGTCTGCTTGATTCCGGACAGAATAATTCAATGACTGTTTATGAATGTCAGGTTTATCCCAATGCGCCTATGGGCGACAAGGATTATCAGGAAAAGTTCGGCATTAAGACTTCAAAAATTCCACTTCTCGGAATCCACTATAACCCTGAGTTCAACGGTGTGTCTGAATATTTCGACATCATAACAGAAACTGCATCAATGCCTAAGGCTGACTGGGTCAGAGCGTGTATGTTCTCAGTTATTCTGCAGACCTTCCATCATCTTGGTCTGATCCGTTATTTTGCAATCTATCTTCATAAAGAAAAAAATATATCTTATTTCGATTTTTATAACAGCCTTTTTGATTATATCTACAAAGAAAATAAAGGTTTCCTTAATGAATTCTTTGTTTCACTTTATGAAAGAAAAGCTGATACGAAAACTGCCGATTGGACATACAATCGTGATGTTTTCGGTACGACAGGTTGGTACTTTGAAGAGGGTGCTTTCCTTGAAATGGTTTATCACAGTGATATTTTCTGGGATGAAATCAAGCCGTTTCTTGCAGGATTCGGAATAGAAAAAGATCTTTTTGAAGAGCTTTTCCACTATCAGAAAACCCTAGTCAGACTTCCGGATGTCAGTGAAGTTGAGATTAATTCCGCTTATAATTTTTATAAATATTTTGAAGCTGTAAACGAAAATGCCGAAGCTGTGCTTATGAAAAAGAAGTGCAGACTCAGCATAAAAGCGCACAAGGAAATTTCTTCCTGGAGCGAGTATGCCCGTGAAATTATCTGGTTCGGCAAACGTTACAGTGCAACACTTCTTGTTAACCCGCGTGAGATTATCACGTATTCGGAGGAATAATGATGTCAGATATACTTCTGATACAGCCACCGCAATGGTATCCGGTTTCACCGTACCTTGCCGTGCCGCTGCTTGCAGGACAATTGAAAAAGGAAGGCTTCAGTGTTAAAGCTGAGGATCTCAATGTTGAATTTTTTAATTACCTGCTCACAAAAGATATGACAGCACGTTGTGATGGTGAAGCTAAAAGAATTCTTGAAAAGCTTGCACCGGATTATGAAGATGCCGATATAAGAGAAATTGAACAAAACGGCAGTTATGACGAAAAAACACGTTGTCTTAAATATCTTACAATCAAAAAGTTTTATGATGACTACGGTGATGAGATACCGTTAGTTATTAAAAACATTGAAAATGCTGTCAGTGTTACGAGAGATAAGGAAGACTTCTTTATCCCTGAAAAGCTGACTGAAGCCAAGCACATCATCCGTCTTGCTTTAAGGCTTGTTTCAATGCCTTATGCACCTAACGAGATTGACTTTGATAATTACTTTGCAAACCCGATTCTCAATCTCGACTGGAACAATATCAAAATTCAGTCTCAGGACAGAAAAGTAAATATGTTCTATGACTATTTTGATGCTTACACGGATAAAATTAAGGCGGACGGTTACAGCATTGTTACGATAGCTATGACTGACCTGAGTCAGTTGATTTCCGTTTTCACACTTGCATCTATGATTAAAGAAAAGACAGATGCAAAGGTGATTCTCGGCGGAAACTATGCAACACAGATTTACGAAGATATGATGAAGTTTGATGAGATATTCATTTCATACTTTGATTATCTCGTGATTGGCGATGGTGAAATAGCTCTCACAAAGCTCTGTTCATATATCAAAGGTGACACTCAGCTTAGTGACGTGCCTAATATTGTTTATATGGATGAAGTGGGCTGTGTTGTGTCAACAGGATTTTCCTGCGAAAAAATTGATATGGATGAACTTGCATATCCTGATTTTTCAGATTATGATATGTCAAAGTATTTCACGCCTGATCCGACATTCCCGATTCAGCTTTCAAAGGGATGTTATTGGGGTAAGTGTAATTTCTGCGACTATGCTTACGGACAGCAGGGCTACAGTCCGAAGCATATCGGCAGAATCATTAAGGAAATCAAGCATTATGTGAAAACTTATCACGCTTCGAAATTCATCTTTGTTGATGAAGCGATACCGCCTAAGTTTTACAATTTACTTGCAACAGCAATCATTGAAGCAGGTCTTAAAATAAACTTCTATTCATTTGCACGACTTGAAGAGGGTTATACGCCCGAGGTGCTCGAGAATCTTTACCGTGCAGGTGCCCGTCTTTTCCTCTGGGGCTATGAATGTGAGTCACCGAGAATTATGGAAATGATGAACAAGGGTATCGACGTTGAAAAACGTATTGATATTCTCAGGGATGCAAGACAGGCAGGAATCTGGAATAACGGTTTGTTTATTTTCGGTTATCCGACAGAAACGATCGAAGAAATCAAGGAAACAATGGCTGTTATACGTAACAACCGTGATATTATACCGAGCTGTACATTGTCAAATTTTGCACTCAAAAAGCATTCGCTTTTAAAGGAAACGCTTGGAGAAAACGGAATCGTATCCTATACATCAAACGGTGAATTTTACACTGTTTTCAAGGATGTGATTGATGGTGTTTCACAGTCAGACAGACGTACCTTAAGACGTGATTTTCAGTTTGCTTTTCTTGATGAAAATGCACATTCTCTATGGTCTGTGGTGTTCTCAGATTTTGACCATCTTCTTTTATATCTTTCAAAATACGGCTGTGATTATGTTTCATCTTACCGTTCAGAAAAACGTATTTGTCCCGAATTCAGGTAGGCGATTTAAATGGAATTTTCTTCAGTTACAATCATAATAGGTACTACCGATGAAACGGATTCTTTAAAGAAAACCGTTGATTTCATTATGGATAATTGTGATCATAATGACATCGATAAGGTGCTTATGGTGAAGTCGAAGAATGCATCTGACGGCTGTAACTGCGCAATCCGTGATCTTGAAGAAAAGTATAAAGGCAAGGTTTACGGAATGGAGCAGTCACGACCCTTCATAGGCGGTGCAATCCGTGACGGCTTTGATGCGGCAGAATCTTCTCATATTATGCTTTTACCTTCTGACCTGGCAATAAGCCTTGAATGCATACCCGAGATGATACGAAGGGTTAAGCTAAAGCCTGAAGTTATTTCCAAAACATCAAGATGGCTCAACAAGGACAGCTTTCATAATTATAACGGTGTCAGAAAGTTCATTAACAGATGGTCCCAGGTTTTTCTGAGAGCTTTATACTGTGCAGATCTTACTGACTTTACAAGTCCCGTTCAGACAGCACCGACTCAGGCATATTCCCGCTCGGATTGGCAGGAGTTTAATTTCCCGTTTCTTCTTGAAATGGTGTTGGTGCCTCTGAGAAGAGGGTATAAGTTTGAGGAGTTCCCAGTTGAGTGCTACGGCAGAGAGCAAGGGAAGTCGAAAAATTCTGCCAGACAAACAGCACTATATTTTAAAACAGCACTCAGAATACGATTTACATCAAAGAAAAAGCTCACAAAGGAGTAATAAAATGAAATTTCTTTTTGCAGCAGTACCGCAGTGGTATCCTGTCAGCCCGTATCTTGCGGGAGCTTTGCTCGCAGGTCAGCTTAAAAGTGCAGGATTTCAGGCTGATACGTACGACTTTAACGTTGAGTTTTTCAACGATATACTTACAAAAGAATATATTGAAAAATGTCTTGCTGATGCAAAAGAATTTGTTTCTGACGAAAATGCCATGTCTGCATCTGGTGATTTCAGTGATGATATCAATGCGAAGAGAGCTAAGACTGCGCAGGTCAGAAAAAAGATAATTGAGGATTATTTTAAATTCGACGGCGGAAATATTGACAATACTGTGGAAAAGCTTGAGTATTCTATGAAAGTTCTTAAAACAAAAGAGCTTTTTTATGATGCCGAGAAGCTTTTTGAGGCTAAAGATGTTATCGCTTCTGCTCTTGATATTGCATCACTTCCTTTTGCACCGTCAAGAATAATGCTTGATAATTTTATTGCAAATTCAGTTTTTACATATGATTTCAAGGATGTTGACTATCAGTGTAAAAATGCCGATGTCAATATGTTTTTACCTTATTTTGAAAAGAAGCTCGAAACCCTTGATCTTTCTGAATATTCATTTATCGGTCTTTCGATTACAGATCTCAGTCAGCTTGTACCGGGATTTACTCTTGCAAGACTTCTTAAAAAATATACCAATGCTAAAATCGCAATCGGCGGAAATTACATTTTTAAGGTTGAGCCTGACCTTAAGAAAATACCACAGATTTTCTCAGAATACTGTGATTTCCTTTCAATCGGTGACGGTGAAACTGCAGCAGTAGAACTAGCCGAATACCTCGCAGGAAAAAGGAAAATTGAAGACGTTCATTCACTTGTTTATACAGACGAAAGCGGTGTTGTTCGTTCAACTCAGAAGGCACCGCTTCTTGACCTTGACAGGGTAGCTTATCCTGATTTTGATTCATATGATTTTTCAAAGTATCTCTCACCTGAAACGGTTATTCCCGTACAGTTAGGTAAGGGTTGTTACTGGGGAAAATGTACGTTCTGTGACTTTTATACGGGTCAGCAGAAGTTTGATATCAAGTCAGTAATCAGAGCTGTTGATGAGGTTGAGTATCTTTCCAAAAGATACAACAGTAAGCTTTTTACTTTTGTTGATGAGGCAGTACCACCGAAATTCTATAATGAATTTGCAAAGGAAATAAAGAGAAGAAATATTGAAATTTATTTCTATTCCTTTGCAAGACTCGAAAAAACATTTACCTCAGAGGTTCTTAGAAATCTCTATGATGCAGGCGCACGATTCTTTATGTGGGGTTATGAGGCTGAGTCAGAGCGCGTAATGAAGCTCATAAACAAAGGCATTGACCTCAGCTACAGAAAGAAAATTCTTGCTGATGCGAGAGATGCAGGACTCTGGAATCTCTGCACATTCCTTTTGTGCTATCCTACTGAAACACCTGAGGAGCTTCAATCCACGATTGACGTTATTTATGACCATGAACTTGTCAACAGCTGCACACCGTCAAACTTTGCTCTTAAGAAGAATGCGATTCTTAAGGATGAAGCTTCAACTGTAGGAATTAACGATTTCACTGAAAACGGTCAGCTGCATATTTCGTATAAGTATCAGTCGGATACACAGACGATGGAGGAAGTTAAATTCAAGAGAAATACCTTTGAGAAGAAGTATCTTGAGGATACTGCAGACCGTCTGTGGGCACATACTTTTACCGAAAGTGATTTCCTTCTTATGTATCTTGCCAAGTACGGCAGAGATTACGTTAAGAATTACAGACTTAAATATAAACGCAAACTAAGATAAAAAATCCCCATCAGGGGATTTTTTTGTTTATTCTCACTCCTTTTCGTCGACAGGGTCGCTTCAGTTTGTAGATTATGTTGCTGAAATATTGATTTTTTTTATTGTTATGTTATAATTTGGGATTGAAAGAGGTGAGGCGATGGAGAAGAAAGAGTCCTGTCTTAATTGCAGGCATTATACTGATGACATAGGTGACAAAGGTTACTGTAAACTGTACAGGCACAATACTTCTTTGCCTGACTTTACCTGTCCGAAGTTCGAAAAGAAGGAAGCAAGAGAAAGAAGAAATACACTTACAGTTGAAATGGTCAAGGATATTGTATTGTCTGAGGTTTCAAAGAATAAGAATAAATTTTCGATGAACAGAATGCTGATGATGGCATCCGTTGTATGTATAACAGTATTATCTGTTTTGCTCCTGATTTTCAGCACAACGCTTTGTGCAACGTTGGCTACGTTCAATCAGGTAAGCGTTCTGCACAGAACAATTTTTATTATTCTCGTCGCTGCGTTTGTTATTTCATCTATCGTTATCGTATGTATGCTTCTGTCACGGTTTAAAGCTATGAGGATTATTATCCTGATTATCTCTTTGGCAGTTGTTATCATATTGCTTGCTTTTTCAAATGAGATCTGGTTTGATTTTCATTCGCTTATTATTAATTTATCTGAAACTATTTTTAATATCTGACAGTCCTGTGAAGTGCTTTTCTTCCCGGGGCTGTTTTTTAGTAAATTTTTCTTATTTTTTTCAAAAAACTATTGGAACTGATAAAGAAATATAGTATAATTAATCAGTATATATTGATGACTATAGGGTCATTATGTCTGGAGGGGAGATTTTGTCAGCGAAATATTCAATTTCTCTTGCGAAAATAGCAAAAATACACGGTCTTGAAACGGTATATGCACCTAAAGATCTTTCAGAAATTATGGTTACATCTCCCGATGTTTACCGACCGGGATTATTGCTTTCCGGCTTTTCAAAATATTTTGCACCTGAGAGAATTCAGTTTCTTGGAATTACCGAGGTTGAGTATCTCAAAAGCAGCAAGGATGATGAGAGAGTACGAAAGATTAAAAGACTCTTGTCAAAAAGACCGGTTGCTGTAGTTATCTCAAGAAATCAGGAGTTTGCTCCTGAGTTTATTGAACTTGCACAGAAATATGAGGTGCCTCTTCTCAGCACATCCGATGGCACTTCAAGCTGTATGTCGAGTCTTATAACTTACCTGAGTGCGGAGCTGGCACCTCGCATTACCCGTCACGGTGTTTTTGTTGAGGTTTACGGTGAAGGTGTTCTCATTCTTGGTGACAGTGGTGTTGGTAAGAGTGAAATTGCACTTGAGCTTATAAAACGCGGACATCGTCTTATTGCTGATGACGCTGTTGAAATCAGACAGGTGTCACGTAAAACTCTCGTAGGCTCGGCTCCGGAAAACATCCGCCATTTCATTGAACTCAGAGGAGTAGGCGTAGTTAATGCACGTCGACTTTTCGGTGTCGGTTCAGTTAAGGTTTCGGATAAAATCGATATGGTTGTTCAGCTTGAACAGTGGGATCCCGAAAAGAGCTATGATCGACTCGGACTCGACAACGAAACTATGGATATTCTGGGCGTGAGCGTTCCGATTTCGGTTGTTCCTGTTACTCCGGGACGTAATATATCAATTATCATCGAGGCTGCAGCGATGAATAATCGTCAGAAAAAGATGGGATATAATGCAGCAAGACAGCTTCTTCACAATCTCGGTATGACAGACGATATCGTGCCTGAAGAAGACGAACTTGAAATTTGGCATAATTTTTAATTCAGGAGGAATTTATAATGTACAGAATTGGTGTTGATCTTGGCGGTACAAATATCGCTGTAGGTGTAGTTGATGAAAATTATAAAATCGTCGGCAGAGGAAAGGTGAAGACAAATGCGCCCCGTCCTGCTGAAGAGATTTTTGATGATATTGCAAAAGCAATTTTTATGGCTGTTGAGGATGCAGGACTCACAATGGAAGATATTTCTTTCGTGGGCGTAGGTACTCCGGGTTCAGTTAATAAAGAAGAAGGTCTCATAGAGTTTTCTAATAACCTTGATTTCAATAATGTTCCTGCTAAAAAGCTTCTTGAAGATAGAATAGGCAAGGCTTGTGTCTTTGAAAATGATGCAAATGCAGCTGCTCTCGGTGAAGCATATGCCGGTGCAGGTAACGGTGTGAAAAACCTTGTTGCAGTTACACTCGGTACAGGTGTAGGCAGCGGTATCATTGTTGGCGGTAAGGTGCTCGGCGGTGTAAACGATGCCGCAGGTGAAATGGGACATACTACTATCGTAATTGATGGCGAACAGTGCAACTGTGGCAGAAAGGGTTGCTGGGAGCGTTACGCTTCTGCAACAGCACTTATTTCTCAGACAAAGGCAAAGATGCTTGAGTGTCCTGACAGTAAGATGTGGGAGCTTTGCGAAGGCGATATTGAAAAAGCAAGCGGCAGAACAGCTTTCAGCGCTATGTATGCAGGTGATGAAGCAGGTAAGCAGGTTGTTGATCAGTATGTTAAGTACGTTGCAATCGGTGTAACAAACATCGTAAACATATTCCAGCCTGATGTAATCTGCATTGGTGGTGGTATCAGTAACGAAGGTGACAATCTTTTGGATCCCATCAGAGATTTTGTTGTAAAAGAGTGTTATACAAGGTACGCTAAGAAGCAGACTAAGATTTGTAAGGCTGTTCTCGGTAACGATGCAGGTATCATCGGTGCAGCTCTTGCAGAATAATTTTACGGAGTCTTTTTATGAATTTTGATAAAGTATATGAATTGGCATCTTCTCTTGGATGTAAGGCTGAATGGGATGTGCCGATGTGCGACTATACTACGTTTAAAATCGGTGGAAAAGCACGTCTTATGATAACTCCGTCTTCAGATGAAAGTCTGGCTGAGATTATCAGAAAGTGTAAAATTGAAGGTATAAAGCCGATGATTATCGGAAACGGAAGCAATATGCTCATTTCCGATAAAGGACTTAATACTGTTGTTATAAATATGTGCCGTGACGATGCCGGAGTCAGATATCTTGGTGACGGCTTTATAGAGTGTGATGCAGGTGTTAATCTTGTCAAAGTCTGTAATTTTGCACTTGAAAAGGAGCTTACGGGCCTTGAGTTTGCTTTCGGTATTCCAGGAAGTGCGGGTGGCGCAGCATATATGAATGCAGGTGCTTATGACGGAGAAATGAAGGACGTTCTTGTTTCCTGCACACATATTGACTCTGACGGAAACTTCGGAAAGCTTGAGGGCGAGGACCTGAAACTCAGTTATCGTACAAGTGCATATGAGCATAACGGCTTTATAATCACAAAGCTGCTTTTGAAACTTAATCCCGGCGATAAAACAGCAATAAAAGCTAAAATGCAGGATCTGCTTCAGAGAAGAAAAGATAAACAGCCGCTTGAATATCCGAGTGCCGGCAGCACATTCAAACGACCTGTCGGTTACTTTGCAGCTGCGCTTATAGATGAGTGCGGACTTAAAGGCGCATGTGTTGGCGGTGCTCAGGTAAGTGAAAAACATGCAGGATTTATTATCAATAAGGGCTCTGCTACCTCTGATGACGTTATGAACCTTATAAAACTCGTTCAGGAAACCGTGCTCAGAGAAAAGGGCGTTGTAATTGAGCCTGAAGTTAGATTAATAGAAAAAGACTGATCCGACGGGTGTCGGAAAAAGGGGAGAGTAAAATGGAACTTTTGATTGTAACGGGAATGTCAGGCTCAGGCAAGTCTGCCGTTACGGATGCGTTGGAGGATCTTGGCTATTTTTGTGCAGATAATATGCCTCCGTCTCTTATTCCGACGATAGCTCAGTTTATTAATACATCTCACGATTCCGGTCAGAAGGTAGCGACCGTAACTGATATCCGAGTCGGAGAGAATGCTCTCAAGGATTTTAAAAAGACCTTTGAAATCCTTGAGAAAATGAATTATAAATATAAAATTCTTTTCATTGATGCGGCTGATGATGTTATTATAAACCGCTACAATCAGACTCGAAGAAAACATCCTCTGCTTGAACAGTGTGAGGGTTCACTTTCAATGTGTATTTCATACGAAAGAGAGATAATGCGAAACATCCGTGCAATTGCTGACTATACGATTGATACTTCTAAGTCTACTGTTGCCGAGTGTAAGCAGAGAGTGGTAGATCTTTTTCTTGAAAATCCGGAAGAGGCTCTGAAAATTTCTTGTATGTCGTTCGGGTTCAAGTACGGAATTCCGACAGATGCAGACCTTGTTTTTGACGTTCGTTGTCTTCCGAATCCTTTTTATATTCCTGAGCTTAAATGCCGTACAGGTCTTGAAAAAGATGTATGCGATTTTGTTATGAAATTTGAACAGTCCAAGATTCTGCTGAAAAAAATCAGCGATCTTATCAGTTATTCGCTTCCTCTTTACAGGCAGGAGGGTAAAAGTCAGCTTATTATTGCAATAGGCTGTACGGGTGGCAGACACAGATCAGTCTGCTTCGCTGAGCAGATAAAAGATTTCCTTGTTTCTGCAGGTGATTCCGTATCAGTAAAACACAGAGATATTGAAAAGTAACAGGTGAAATTATGTCATTTACCGCAGATGTGAAAACTGAATTATCTGAAATCGAACTTCTTACAGATGTTCAGAAGAAGGCATACGCCTACGGTTTTCTGATTTTTGGTAAGAGCTTTAATCAAAGGTCAGTTTCCTGTGCCTCGGATTACAGGTGTGTTATCGAATCGTTTTGTAACGTGATAACTGAGCTGACAGGTATACTGCCTGTGGTTTCAGAACTAAAAAGCGGTAAGACTGTCTTGAAAATAGCTTCTGCGGCTGATCGTAAAAATTTAATCAGCTTTTTTGACCATTCTCTCAATGAAATTGCACTGAGAATTAATCACGGTAACATTGAGGATGATGAATGCTACTGTGCTTTCTTACGAGGAGCATTTATGTCGTGTGGTTCTCTTTCTGACCCGCAGAAGGGGTATCATCTTGAATTTGTTGTTCAGCACAATAAGCTAAGCGGGGATTTGCTCAAAATCCTGACTAATTTCAATCTTAGCGCGAAATACATATTAAGAAAATATTCTCACGTTATTTATATTAAAGGCAGTGAAAATATCGAGGATCTGCTCACAATGATGGGCGCTCCGAACTCAAGTCTTCAGCTGATGGGCATTAAAGTTCAGAAGGATGTCAGAAATAAGATAAACCGCAAGATGAATTTTGAAGCTGCAAATATGAGCCGTGCAATAGAAGCAGGACTCGCTCAGGTGGAGGCAATTGAAATAATTGAAAGAAAGCAAGGTCTTGATTCTCTTACTGATGAATTAAAAGAGCTTGCGATTTTAAGAAAAGAAAACCCTGATATGTCACTCAAGGAGTTGGGTGCAGCTCTGAGTGTACCGATTTCGAGGTCAGGTGTTAACCACAGACTTGCAAAACTTGTAAGTATTGCAGATAAATACAGATAAAAGGAGGCGGCGCTATGTCCGGTTTTACTCATTTACATCTTCATACCGAATACAGTTTGCTTGACGGTGCGTGCCGCCTTGATAATGTTCTTGACAGAGCAATTCAGCTCGGTCAGACTTCAATAGCGATTACGGACCACGGCGTTATGTATGGCGCTGTGGATTTTTATAAAAAGGCAAAAGCTAAAGGCATCAAGCCTATTATTGGCTGTGAATGTTACGTTGCAGCACGTTCTCGTCACGATAAGGTTCACGCTCTGGACAGCGAACGCTATCACCTTGTTTTGCTTTGTAAAAACGCTACAGGATATCAGAATCTCATCGCGATGGTTGCAAAAGCGTGGACGGAGGGCTTTTACACAAAGCCACGTATTGATAAGGAGCTTCTTGAAAAGCACAGCGAAGGTCTTATAGCCTTGTCTGCCTGTCTTGCAGGTGAGATTCCTCGTGCATTGACGGCAGGTGATTATGAGAGAGCGAAAGAAAAAGCTCTTTGGTATAAATCAGTGTTCGGTGAGGGCAATTTCTACCTCGAGCTTCAGAATCACGGAATCCGTGAACAGCAGCAGATTGAACCTCTGCTTATAAAGCTCTCTGATGAAACAGGAATACCCCTTGTGGCTACAAATGATACACACTATGTTAACCGTGAGGACAGTAAGATTCAGCAGGTTCTCATATGTGTTGCAACCAATACAACCATCGGACAGGAAAATTCTCTTGAATTTCAGACCGATGAATTCTATCTGAAGTCCGAAGAGGAAATGTCAGCCTTATTTTCTCACGTGCCTCAGGCTATAGAAAACACACAGATAATTGCAGATCAGTGTAATTTTGACTTTGAATTCGGCAATACTAAATTACCTCATTTTGAGGTTCCTGACGGCAAAGACCATTTCGAGTGGTTCAAGGAACAATGCTATGAAGGAATGATCCGTAATTACGGTGAAAATCCTCCGGCTGAATATTATGAAAGACTCGATTACGAGCTTGATGTAATCAACAAAATGGGCTATGTCGACTATTTCCTTATAGTCCACGATTTTATAAGACACGCAAAATCCAAGGGTATTCCCGTAGGCCCGGGAAGAGGTTCGGGTGCAGGCAGTATCGCTGCTTACTGTATCGGCATTACGGGAATTGACCCGATGAAATATAATCTTCTTTTCGAGCGCTTCCTTAACCCTGAACGAGTCAGTATGCCTGACTTTGACGTTGACTTCTGCTACGAAAGAAGAGAAGAAGTTATTGATTATGTTATCAACAAGTACGGTGCTGATCACGTGGCTCAGATAGTTACTTTCGGTACTCTTGCGGCACGAGCAGCTATTCGTGACGTAGGACGAGCGATGGGTATTCCGTACAATGTTGTTGACAATGTTTCAAAGCAGGTTCCAAGAGAGCTGAATATAACGATTCAGAAGGCACTCAAAAAGTCACCTGAATTCAAGGAACTCTACGATTCGGATGAGCAGATTAAAGAGCTTATTGACAC
>JAXJUJ010000140.1:0-1914 GCA_036309125.1 Acutalibacteraceae bacterium
CCTTATCAGACAAATCACCAAAAGCAAAGCCCTCATATTCGCTTCCGTCCTCTAAAATTATTTTTCTGTTATATTTTTCTGCCATGATGAACCCTCACTTTCATTTTGTCTCGGATATTTTTTGTTCAAAACGATTCTTTGGTATGTTTGTCATAACCGGAGTTGGATATTCACCATCAAAACAAGCACTGCAATAATCTGTGCTTTCAATCAAATCTCCGAGTTTTTCTTTTGGCAAATATCCCAGGCTGTCTGCACCAATCATTTCGGCTATTTCCGGAATTGTATATTTACAGGCTATCAGATGTTCTTCGGAATCTATATCCGTTCCGTAATAGCACGGATGGAGAAACGGCGGAGCGGAAATCCTCATGTGTATCTCTTTCGCTCCTGCATCTCGAAGAAGCTTTACTATTCTTCCGCTTGTAGTACCTCTTACAATAGAATCATCGACCAAAACAACTCGCTTTCCCGACACAGTTTCTTCAACTGCACTCAGCTTTATTTTAACTTGGTCAACTCTTGTTTCCTGTCCCGGCGAGATGAAAGTTCTGCCGATATATTTATTCTTTATAAGACCGATACCATACGGAATTCCTGATTTTTCAGAAAAACCTAATGCTGCATCCAACCCCGAATCCGGAACACCAATTACAACATCTGCATCAACAGGATGACACTCAGCTAAGATATGTCCGGCTTTCTTTCGTGCTTTGTGAACTGATACGCCGTCTATCTTGGAATCCGGCCTTGCAAAATAAATATATTCAAAAATACAGGTCTTCTTTGTTTTTGTACTGCAATGCTCTTTTCGGGACTCTATACCGCTTTTTGAAAACACAAGAATTTCTCCGGGCAACAAATCTCTGATAAATTCTGCACCGACAGCTGATAATGCACAGCTTTCAGAAGCAATAACATAAGTACCATCACTTATTTTTCCGTAGCACAGCGGTCTGAAGCCATAAGGATCACGACAGGCAATCATTTTTGCAGGTGACATAACCACAAGTGAGTATGCACCGCAGAGTATATCCATGCTTCGGCTTACTGCTTCTTCAATTGATGGTGCATTTAACCTTTCCTTTGTTATGATATATGCAATCGTTTCAGTATCGCTTGTTGTATGAAATATTGCACCTGTAAGTTCAAGCTTGTTTCTGAGTTCATAAGCATTTGACAAATTCCCATTGTGTGCAATCGCCATTTTTCCTTTCTGGTGATTCACCTCAATCGGCTGACAGTTTTTCCTGCTCGAACCTCCTGTTGTTCCGTATCTTACATGACCGACCGCCATATTTCCCTTAGGAAAATCACGAAGTTTCGATCCGCCAAACACTTCACCGACTAGTCCTATATCCTTATGTGAATAAAACAATCCGTCATCATTTACTACAATACCGCATGCTTCCTGACCTCTGTGCTGCAGAGCATATAACCCATAATACACAAGATCAGAAACATTGGTTTGTGCAGAAGAAAAAACGCCGAATACTCCGCATTCTTCATGTATAGACATTACTTCACACTCCTCTCAAATGCCGCTCCGATGAAGCCACAGAAAAGAGGATGTGCCTTATTGGGACGGCTCTTAAATTCGGGATGATACTGAACACCGACATGGAATGGTCTTTTTGTAATTTCAACTGTTTCTACAAGTCTGCCGTCAGGTGAAGTTCCGCTAAGTGTAAGTCCTTTACCTTCAAGTATATCTCTGTATTCATTATTAAATTCATAGCGATGTCTGTGTCTTTCTGAAATCGAAGTTTCACCATAGCAACGCTCCATTGTTGTATCAGGCTTAATTTTGCAGGGATATGCACCCAACCTCAATGTGCCACCCTTATCTATATCATCGCTTTGACCGGGCATAAAATCTATTACTTTATGCTTACACTGCTCATCAAACTCACC
>JAXJUJ010000141.1:0-12587 GCA_036309125.1 Acutalibacteraceae bacterium
GTCACGACTTCGTCGTGCCAGCCCCCTTTAGGCAAGGGGGCCTAATATCTGCACCATTAAAGAACTCTACAAACCCGAATTTATTGCAAAAAACAAACAGGAGCTAAATGATATTGCAAAACTTCAACGGACGGATTCGTGTGAATCCGTCCGTTGTTTTATATTCCGTACATTATCCCGAGGAAGAGCTTCATATTCATTTCTTCTGCAATTTTCACGGGCATTGAATCGTATCTGTCGATAGTCGCATAAAGTGCCTTTACATTTTCCTCTGTTTTGTTTTTGAGAACTGCTATCAGGTTTTCGAAAATCTCCGTCGCAACGAAGAATTTTTCACTCCATCTTTTAAGCTCATTACAAATCGGCAGATCCTGACGAAGATAATCACAGGTTTCTTTCATTTTTACAATGTATTCCTCAGCGAGTGCAACAGCCTTTTCGCCCTCGCCTGTTTTGATAAGACGTAAAACCTCTGCGAAGTGCGCTTTCATTATCTTTGACGGCTCGTCCTTAAGACAGGAAGTGTAAAGGTGGTCTGCAAAAACAGTGAACTTTTCAGCATCATCCTTACCCACAACCTGACGGATAGCATTTCTCCACGAAGCATCAGGATCGTATCCCTCGCTGTCCCAGAGATAATCGGCAAAAGTGATAAGAGGAATTTTTGAGCACTCTGCATATTCCATCGCGTTGGAAATAATACCCTCAGAGTACTTCCACAAATCTGCATCACGGTTGATTATCGGTGAAATGTGCATTTCGTTAAACATAGCCATATCGTTTACGGGATAGTTATCCCAGTAAAGCGGCTTGTGACGTGTGCACTCAACAAACTTGATTGCATCCATACTCAGAAGCTCTCTTGAGCAGATGTCCTTACCTGTCCAGAAAAGTGAAATCATCGGAGATATATTCTGACCAAGCTTTGAAATATAATATTCGTCACCCTTGCCGTTATAAAGTGTAGGGCAGATTGTGAGTTTTGCTGTCGAATCAATTTCAAGAAGTGCGTTGTGATACTTTTCAATAAGGTCGATGTGTGCGTTTACTGTCTCGCCGTACATAGCCTTGTCTTCTGGGAAGGCAAGATTTTCATCAATATCATCAAGAAGCAAACCAAAATGACGGACACCTATTGAGTAAAGCTGTTTTGTTTTTGTAAGGAGTGTTTCAAACTCTTTTTCATCTGAATATTTCATAGAAAGACCCGGTGCGATACACCAATGGAAATCCATATAATATTCTTTCGCAAGGTCTACAAGCTCCTTGAGCTTTGCAAGGTCAGCTTCAGGGTAAAGGTCACGCCACAGCTCTCTGTGATAGTCGTCATCCTTCGGTGCATAGTAAACCGTATTCATACGGTTTTTCGCCATAAGAGTCATTACTGATTTTCTTTTTTCGTGACTCCACGGTGTGCCGTAAAAGCCCTCTATATATCCTCTTGTTCTGAACAAAGGAGAGCAGACGAATCTACCTGCAACGAGTGTACCGTTTTCGACTCTGTCTGCAACATCGCAGAGAGCATAAAACTCACTCTTTTCACCTGAACAGATAATATTCACTTCGTTTTTGTCAGACACCTCGAGAATATATTTTTCATCAGTCACTCTGCGTGTTTTCTCGCAGTAGCAGAGTTCTTTCCCGTTTTCTTTTGTAACGCTGATTGAGATATTGTTTTTTTCAAAAATCTCTGCAAAAAATTTTTTCATTATAAACAACCTCCGAAAGTTGATTTTTATCCGTTTTAATGTTAGAATTTTATAAATATAATTTTCTGAATCGGGAGATTACGATATGATTATAAGACCTTTTGAAGAAAAAGACAAGGAAAATGTTCGTTTTGTCTGCCTCAACAGTGAGGGTCCGTGTCAGATGACACCTGATGAACAGCACTACATTCTCACAACCTACTGTAACTACTACATTGAAAAGGAAGGCAGAAACTGTTTTGTTGCTGCAGATGAGGAGGATAATGCGATCGCTTACATCATCTGCACAGAAAACTATGACGAGTACAGAAAAGTCTTTCTTGAAGAATATGTTCCTCGACTTGACGAAGACCTCGTTGTATGGGGGTCTAACGCAAGAAAAGGTGCAATCGGTTCAACAGTTCTTCAGGAGAAATATAAAAAAGAGTATCCTGCTCACCTTCACATTGACGTTCTTCCCGAATATCACCGTCAAGGCATCGGACATATGCTTGTTAATTCTCTGAAAGAACACCTCCGCAACAAAGGTGTCTGTGGTGTTATGCTGACTGTTGGTTCAAAGAACGAAAGAGGCAAGGCTTTCTACAATAAATACGGATTTGAATTTCTCGAGCAGGTCGGTGACGACGTAGCTTTCGGACTTAAAACCTGATATTGAAGGTGATTTTATGAAATATTATCTCGGAATAGACGGTGGCGGTACAAAGACTACCGCAATCATCTGCGACGAAAACGCTCAGCTCATTTCCCGTTTTGTCGGTGAAAGCATAAACTACAATTCCGTCGGTATGGAAACTGCACGAAAAAACCTGAAAGCGACTGTTGACGGTGTTCTTCCGAACGATGTGAAGCTCAATGCCGCATTCATCGGTATGTCAGCAATTTCGGAACGTGCTGACGATGAATTCACAAAAAAGCTCTGCGAGGGAATCATCGACTGCGACAAAATCACAATGGACAGCGACGTTTACATCGGTCTTGAAGCTATGAGATGTGACGGCTCGGCGGCAATGGTTATCAGCGGCACAGGTTCAATGGCTGTCGGCAGACTTCCTGATGGTGAAATCATACACACAGGTGGTTGGGGTTACATCCTCGGCGATGAAGGCTCAGGTTACGCAATCTGCATTGATGCACTCAGAGCAGCAATCTGCGGCTACGAGGGAAGTGCAGAAAAAACTCTTCTGACAGATGCTGTAAAGGAGCATTATCAGGTCAACGATATGCTTGAGCTTATCGATATTTTCTATGACCCGCCTATGCCGAGAAGTGAAATTGCGAAGCTGGCACCGATTGTGTTTAAGTGTTCCGAGAACGACGGTGTTGCAGATGCAATCATCCGAAATCATGCACAGCTCCTTGCAAATACAGTTTCTGCTCTGCTTTCACAGTTACCCGAAGGCACTCCACTCGGACTCTGGGGCGGAATTTTCGAAAACTATGAAAAGTTCAGAAATCTTTTTTCTGCAAGTGTAAATGAAAGATTCCCCGAAACAGAAATCAATGTGCTTGAATATGCACCCGAATACGGAGCAGTTTTTGCCGCAATAAAAACGGACGGTGAGTAATTATGAATAAACCTCTTGAATATCTTGAAAATCTATCCCGTATTCTTGATGAGATAAAAGAAAAGCAGCTCAATTCAATAGAAAAGGCTGCAGAAGCTTTTGCTGCAGCACTTGAAAAAGACAATAATATCTTCCTTTTCGGAACAGGTCATTCGCATATGCTCGCTGAAGAACTTTTTTACAGAGCAGGTGGTCTTGTTAAAATTCAGCCTGTTTTTGAAGAAGATCTTATGCTTCACATATCAGCTTCAAAAAGCACAGAGTTTGAAAGACTTGAGGGCTACGCTCAGAAGCTTTTTGACGACTATTCAATGAAGAAAAATGACGTTATCATCATCATTTCAAACTCAGGCAGAAACGGAGTCTGCGTTGATATGGCACAGCTTGCAAAAGAAAACGGACTTACCGTAATCGCACTTACTAATCTCAACCATTCAAAATCAATGGCTTCACGCCACCCGAGCGGTAAAAAGCTTTATGAGTTTGCAGATATCGTGCTTGACAATATGGGTTGTGTCGGCGATGCAAGCGTTTACTTCCCCGAAATAAACAGAAATGCCGCACCCACATCAACAAGTGCAGGTGCAGCAATGCTTAATGCTATCGTAACAGGCTGCATCGAAAAAATGCTTGAAGACGGTTACGTCCCCGAAGTTTTTTCAAGCAGCAATGTCGACGGTGGAGATGCCGTTAACGAAGCCTTTCTCCAAAAATACAGAGGAAAAATAAAATCGCTTTAACATTGACCGATTCAAAAGGAGTTGTCGTGATGTCAGATTATAACGAGAAGTTATCTTTTTCATTGGTTTTCAATATAATAAAAGTGCACAACGGCATTCTTACCATTTCGGGATATGTTGATTCAGGCTCTGTCCCTTATACAGAATATCAACTTTATTACGATACAGCTGATGGTACACGTGCTCCTGTCACCCTGACTGACACGATGTTCAGTTATAGCAGTGAGCAGATAAAAACCAATGACTTCGGTGGTTTTGACTTTTCTGTAAAGCTTTCGGATTCAGAAAAGCTTTCTTTCGTGCTTGACTTTGCAGGTACATCCGTCACTCCCGGTATGAATTTTGACTACAGGTGTGTGGTCAATAAAACAAGAACAAAAGCTGTTTGCTCAAAGCACATAATCGAAGCAAATACCGACTCCTGCTGTCTGACATTCCGTAAAGCAGGTATCATTTCGCGAATAAAAGTTGCACTTCAGGCTGACATCACCGCCTTTCGTGAAAACAAAAGTGCCCTTATCTATCGTTTGGCTTCAAAGCTTCGTAAATCTGGAGAAATATGGATTTACTGCGACCGTGACAATCTGATTGACAACGCTTACTATCAATTCATTCACGATTCTGAAATCAAAGACGGAGTCAGAAGATATTATGTAGTAAAGTCGCTGAAAAATGCGGACAAACTTTTCACACCTGAGCAAAGAAAAAATCTTCTGCTTTTCAGAAGCTTCCGTCACAAGGTGCTTTTTATAAACGCATCGAAAATTCTCTCTTCATTCAACTCTGCAACAATAATCAGTCCCCACGGAGACAAACCGCTTAAATGGTACTATGACCTGATTGATATGGACATCATCTATCTTCAGCACGGTGTACTGCACGCAAGCCTCCCCTTTATGTACGCAAAAGAAAAGTCGAATGTTGATAAGGTTGTCATCTCCTCTGATTTCGAAAGAAAGAATTTCTGTGAAAATTACCGTTTTAAGGAAGAAGATCTCCTTTACAGCGGTATGCCACGTTTTGATACAATCGACGTTACAACTCCCGCTAAGAAAAAGATTCTTTTCTCTCCTTCGTGGCGTAAAAACCTCATCGGAGAATACATTGACAATAAACGTGCCTTAAACGTCGACAAGTTCCTTGACTCCCCTTTCTATAAGGAAATCAACAAATTTCTCAACTCAAAGGAGCTTACTGACATCCTTGAAAAGCACGACCTTACACTCGATTTCAAAAACCATCCGATTTTCAGCGAATATGACAGCTACATCAAAGTGGATAATCCTCGAATCAACGTTACACAAGAAGGCATAAATATGCAGGATTATCTTGTAATGATTACCGACTACTCTTCAGTTGTGTTTGATTTTGTTTACCTCAACAGACCGATAATTTACTTCGTGCCTGATTACGATGAATTCCGTGCAGGACTTACTCACGGTTATTCAAAGCTCGACCTTCCTCTCGAAGAAGGCTTCGGTGAAATCACTCTCAACGCGGACGAATTGCTTACCTCGCTTAAGAAGCTCATAGAAAACAGCTTTGAAGCAGAACCTGTTTACAAAAAAAGAACAGAGGAGTTTTTCGCTCAGAGAGATACAAATCATCGGGACAGACTTTATGAATTAATCAAATAAAAACCCTGCACAGACAGTTTATCCGCTGTCTGTGCTTTTTCTTTAAAAGAACATTTGACTTTTTACCGTTTCTAATATATATTTGAATTAAACAATTTTGCATCGGAGGTATTCCTATGTGGCCTATAATCAGAGTAATTGTATCAATTTTCATTATGCTGGAGACAGCGTTCGCAGGTCTTTTTAACGGTATAGCGTTTTCACCTGTCGATATGCCTGAACCCGTTGTCGGTGAATACACGCAGTATGTCGATCCTTTTATCGGCACAGGCGGTACACCCTGGGCTTGCGGTATGCTCAGCCCTGCAGCCTGTACCCCGTTCAGCGCTGTAAGACTCGGTCCCGATACATCTTTCATCGGTGGTGCATACATATTCAAAACCAACACATCAGGATATTACTACGAGCACGGACACATAAAGGGCTTCAGCCACTCCAGACTTTCAGGAACAGGAGCTGAAGACTATCAGATTTTCCGTGTCACACCGACTGTCGGAAACAGTAAAGTTGACATTATCCCGTACTCCCACCGTAACGAAGTAGCTGCTCCCGGATACTACTCTGTTTACCTCAAGTCTCTTGACTGCCTTGTTGAGCTTACGGCAGATGATCACATCGGTGTACACAGATATACTTTCGGTGATAAAAAAGATGCGCGTCTCTACCTCGACGTTACAAGCACTGCAGGAAGATACGGTGCTGACAGCGGATTTGCAGAATATGATGAGGAAACAGGACTCATCACGGGTGGAAGCGTTATCTACGCTGCATTCTCAAGCAGATATGACGGTCTTCCCGTTTACTTTGCCGCAAAAGCAGACAAAGAAATCAAATCCTGCGATGTTACAGGCGATCCCACAGACCTCGGAGTTGATATCAACTTCGGAAACATCAAGGATGACAGCGTTGAGCTCAAGGTTGCAATAAGCTTTGTAAGCGTTGAAAATGCAAAAATGAATCTTGAGGCAGAGGCAGGTAGCCGTAACTTTGATCAGGTAAGAGACAATGCCGTTGCAAAATGGGAAGATCGCCTCTCCTCAATCACAATCAGCAGCAGCGATCCTGAAATTATGACCGTTTTCTATACAGCTCTTTACCACAGTCTCATTATGCCTACAAACTTCACTGACGTTAACGGTGAATACCTCGGTTTTGACAAGCAGGTTCACGTTGCTGACGGCTATACCTACAGATCAGATATGTCACTCTGGGATACCTGCCGTGACACACATTCACTTTATACTCTCATCGAACCTGAAATTCAGAACGGCTGTCTCAACAGCCTCGTTGAAATGGCTGATGCGGGCGGAGTTATTCCGAGATGGCCTATGGGTGCAGGCTATGCTTCATCTATGCACGGCGACCCGACAAACATTATGATTACAGAAAGCTACCTTAAGGGCTTCCGTGATTTTGATGTCGAGGCTCTTTACGGCTATATGAAAAACACATCAGAAAACAGCGTTAATCGTTCAGGCAGAAACTTTATAAAAGAATATAACGAATACGGTTACATTCCTGATGACCTCGCAAACGGTGAAGAATCCGTCAGCTTCACACTTGAATACGCCTGGGAAGACCACGCAATTGCTGTCCTTGCTGAACAGCTTGGTCATACGGAAGACGTTGCAAGATACAGTGGAAAGGCAATGTACTACAAAAACCTTTTCAACCCTGAAACAAAATATTTCCAGGCACGAAATTCTGACGGTTCTTTCGTTTGGAATTTCAGTCCGTATATCACATCCTTCTACGATACAATAATGATCAAAAAATTCGCTGCTTGTTACAGTGAAGGCAGTGCAAGACAGTGGCGTTGGAGTGTTCTCCACGATATCGACGGAATGATCGAGCTTTTCGGCTCAGAAGAATATTTCGTTTCTGAACTCGAAAAGTTTATGAAGGACGCTTCACTTAACCGTGCTGCAGTTGACCCGAGCCATGGTTTCTGGATCGGTAACCAGCACGACATCCACACACCGTATCTTTTCGCAAACGCAGGACGTTCTGACCTTACACAGAAATGGGTACGCTGGACACTTGACAACCGTTTCAGTGACGATATCAACGGACTTGACGGCAACGATGACGGTGGTACACTCAGCTCATGGTATGTTTTCTCAGCAATGGGATTCTACCCTCTTGCAGGATCTGATAAATATTGGATAGGTTCACCGAATATCGACAGTGCAGAAATCGCACTCGGTAATGACAAAACACTCAAAGTCACAGCTCTCAACCAGGGCAAGAAAAACATTTATGTAAAGTCTGTCACTCTTAACGGAGTTGAGCTTGACGGTTGTTACGTCACACATGAACAACTTATGGGCGGTGGCGAACTTGTATTCAATATGTCTGACAAAGCAAACTAAGGAGGCTCTTTATGTTAGCTTATATCAAAGCAATTTTTTGCGTGATTGAAGTCCTCTTTCTTTCAATGGGAGTCATTCCCGTCGACAAAAGTGTCGACTACGGTGGTGGTGAATATATCGCACCCGAAATTGTTGAAGAAATGGTGATTATCGATAACGGTACATCATCCTTCTGCATCGTAACAGCAGAAAATCCCGATGAGTGCATCGTTACGGCTGCAACAGAATTGCAGACTTATTTAGAAAAAATCAGTGGTGCCAAGCTGAGTATCGTTACTGAAAGCAACCTTCCTGACAAGAGCAAGGCAATCCTTGTGGGCGAAACAGAGCTTGAAAAGGATATAGTTGAAATTGATCGTTCTTCAATCAAAGCTGACGGTTTCAGACTGTACTCTGACGGTGATTATTTTATCATCGCAGGAGCAGACAGCAGAGGCACTCTCTACGGTGTTTACACCTTCCTTGAAGAATATCTCGGTGTACGTTGGTTCACACCTACACTTGAGGTTGTACCTGAAAATGAAGATGTTATCATCGACGCTGATATCGACAGAACAGTCGAACCTTCGTTCTCTGTCAGAAGAAATGACTGTGCAGGTACAAATGACGCTCACAGAGCGAGAACGAAGATGAATGTTTCCTTCTGGAAGCCTGCAACAGCTTACGGCGGTGCGCTGACTTACGTTGTCTGGGATGCATCTCTCCCCTCGCTCGTACCTGATTCACTTTTTGCTGAGCATCCCGAATATTTTGCACTTCAGGAGGACGGTACACGTACGACTGATCACGTCTGCCTTTCACACCCTGAGGTTCTCTATATTACAATCGAAAGTGTAAGACAGAAAATCGAAGCCGACACAATCGGTGCAAAATATGTTCACATCGGTCAGAAAGATAATCAGAATTACTGTCACTGTGAAAACTGCGAGGCACTTTATGAAAAATACGGCAGTGTCTGCGCTCCGACTCTTATCTTCACAAACAATCTTGCAGATGCACTTGACGAAGATTACCCTGACTTTATGTTCACGTTCTTCGCTTATCTTGAAACAGAAAGACCTCCGCAGGATCTGAGCCTTAAGTGCAACAAAAATGTTGCTCCCGTGCTTTGCGGTCTCCACTCATCCTGCAGAAGCCATCCTCTTACCGAATGCGGTCACGAGGATGTTCAGGAGGAAACCTTGCTCACAGCTTACGGTGAGCACGAGCCGAGAATTGCTGAGGATTTCCTGAACTGGACAAAGGTCGCTGAAACAACGTATATTTACGACTACACAATCAACTTCCTTAACGTAGCACAGTTTTTCTCAAACTTCGGCACAATGCAGTCCACAATGCAGTATATGCATGACATCGGCATCACAGGCTACATTTACAACTGCGGTGACGGTCACGAGGCGGCATTCAACGAGCTGAGAAACTACCTCCTCACAAAAATTCAGTGGGATGTAAACTGTGACGTTGAGTATCATATAATGGACTTCCTCAAGGCATATTACGGTGAGGATGCGGCACCTTACATCAAGGAAATTCTCGACATTCAGACAGCTCAGATTGCTGCGACTGCTCACGCTTTCGACTTTGACTGGCATTATCAGTCAGGCTACTATCCGATTCACGTGATTTCAAAGCTTGACAACCTCTGGAAGAAGGCTCTCAATGCCGATATCACAGACGAGCAGCGATTCAATGTGGAAGTAGCAAACTTAAGCTGGGAGTACTTCAAGGCTAACCAGTTCCTCGGTGAATATTTCTTCCTTAACCCTTTCCGACTCAAGGCCAACGAAGAGCTTTACGATTCATTCAAGGCACACAACATCAACAGGGTTTCATCCTTCGGACTTATCCCTGAAAACAAAGAAGACGTCGACTTTATGCTTCGTCCTTTCAACTGGAGATAATATCAATAAAGACGATTCGCCATGAATCGTCTTTATTTTTCTCAAAATATGTTGATTTTATATCCTTTTAGTGCTAACATTTAGATTGACAGGCTTAAACTTGATTTAAATACGGATAAACTAAAAACAGTCAAGCGTTCACGAGGAGGTCCTCACTATGTCAGTTTTTAATTTAATTTCGCTTTTCGGTGGTCTTGCCCTTTTCCTTTTCGGAATGAATACAATGTCAGGCAACCTCGAAAAAACTGCCGGCGGTAAGCTCGAAAAAATTCTGAAGGTTATGACAGACAAGCCCTTAAAGGCTTTGCTTTTAGGAACAGCTATCACAGCGACTATTCAGTCATCCTCTGCCGTAACGGTTATGCTCGTCGGTCTCGTTAACTCAGGTATTATGCAGCTCAATCAGGCTATCGGTGTCATTATGGGATCGAATATCGGTACAACAGTAACCGCCTGGATTCTGAGCCTTGCGGGAATTGACAGTAATAACTTCCTTGTCAACCTTCTCAAGCCTTCATCCTTTGCTCCCATTGTCGCCTTTATCGGTATTCTTATGACAATGACTTCAAAGAAAAACCGTACCAAGGATATCGGCGGCATCTGCCTCGGCTTCGCCATTCTTATGTTCGGTATGGAAATGATGAGTACCGCAATGGAGCCTCTCGCAGAAATGGAAGGATTCCGCAACCTTATGGTTATGTTCAATAATCCGATTCTGGGTGTTCTGCTCGGCATCGTGCTTACAGCGGTCATTCAGAGTTCATCCGCAGCTATCGGTATTCTTCAGGCATTGTCACTCACGGGAGCTATTTCTTACGGTATGGCTATTCCCATCATTATGGGTCAGAATATAGGTACTTGTATCACGGCACTTCTTTCAAGTATCGGCGTAAGCAAAAATGCAAAACGTGTTGCAGCAGTGCACGTTTACTTTAATCTCATAGGTACTGCACTCCTGCTTTCAGCTTTCTATGTATCAGATATAATTTTCGATTTCGCATTCACCGGTTCATCCATAGAGCCTGCAGGAATCGCAATAATCCACAGTATTTTCAACGTTGCAACAACGATAATACTTTTCCCCTTCTCAAAGCTTCTTGAAAAGCTCGCAAGAAAAACAGTCAAGGACAAGAAGGCTACAGGTAAGAGCACATTCATCGACGACCGTCTTCTCAATGTTCCTGCACTCGCTGTTTCTGAGGGTAAGGATTACACTGTTCAGATGGGACAGATTGCAATCGAGGCATTGCTTGACTCTATCTCTCTTGTAGAAAAATTCGACACAAAAATCGTTGATAAAATCATTGAAAGCGAAAAGAAGCTCGATGACTACGAGGACAAGCTCGGAACTTTCCTCGTCAAAGTTTCAAGCCATGACCTTACCGATGCTGACAGCAATATGGTTTCAACTCTCCTTCACGTTATCGGTGACTTTGAGAGAATCGGTGACCATGCGGTAAATATTGCCAAGGCTGCACAGGAAATCAGCGACAAACAGATAAACTTCTCTGAAAACGCAACAGCTGAGCTCAAGGTTGCAACCGATGCAATCAAAGAAATCCTTGAGCTTACAGAAAAAGCTTTTGCTGAAAACGATTTCGCTCTTGCCAAGCAGGTTGAGCCGCTCGAGCAGGTTATCGACGATCTCCTTGCTGAAATCAAATCAAGACATATCGCCCGACTCACAGGCGGTAAATGTACAATCGAGCTCGGCTTCGTGCTTTCTGATCTGCTTACAAACTACGAAAGAGTTTCTGACCACTGTTCAAATATCGCCGTATGTCAGATTCAGATCAGTAAGTCTGTTTTCGACACTCACGAATATCTGAACAATTACAAAACTTCAGGTAGCGAAACATTCACTCACAGCTTTGATGAGTATAAAAACAAATATATTTTACCTGCAAAATAAAAAAAGGAGCTGTCTCATCTGAGATAGCTCCTTTTCACAATTTCAATAAAAAACGGGCGTCTTTCCGACCGCCCAACATATTTATGATAACATATCAAAACCTTGTCTGTCAATGGTTTTGAGCTTCATCTGAAACATTTCTGTGTTTTGCATAATTCGGGAGTTTTAACTTTATGGAACATTGCGAATTGAAAATAGCTTGAATCTGTGTTATATTATAGACACAGAAAGGAACAGGTGATACCAATGAAAAGGTAACAACCATAAGCTCAATAACAAATTAAAATAAGCCGATGATCACATTTCAAACCCAAATGGTCAGAACTAAAATAATTATTCAGTGTTTGGATTGTATCGCAAGCAGTTTTAATGATTGATCTTAAGCTTCAATAAGTCGGAATCAGTTTTAATTGTTAATGGTAACTTGATTATTCAACAGCCGTAGATGCATTAAATCGTATTCAGAAGTTATTGAAGATGCTTTCAAAACTACGAAAGAGAGGTATATAAAAAGATGTTAGATATCAAGAGTGAACAGAAATAACCCTTGACCGGCTCAAATGTGTAAAGAAACATTCGGTCAAGGGTTATTTCAATTTTATACATCTTTTTATATTTATGACACGTCCTTGGGCGGCGTAAATTAGGGATTTGATAGCCTTAAATCAATTCTTTTGGCGAATGACTTCGTTAAAACTCTCAAAATACGGCAGTATTTTATCGAGTTTATGCCTTGTCCTTCATCCAA
>JAXJUJ010000142.1:0-2157 GCA_036309125.1 Acutalibacteraceae bacterium
AGATTATTCATAAACGGTGATGCCGTCGCCTCTATGCCAATGAAGCCTCTTACTCTGCGGTGTTCTCTGTTGTAAACATTGTTACTGCTTTTAATACCGTACTTATTTTCATTGGCAATCAGGAAATCGCTCAGGCTTCTTGAACTCATAGGCGACAGAGCATTTTCTTCGCACCACAGCTTGTAAATCTCATACAATTCCTTTGAGGTTACGGACTTATCTTCTGCAAATACAAAGTATCCGTCCGACTCCATAAATTCAACTGCATTGACATTATTGCGCTTGACTGTTTCTCGGTTGCTCATTGCCCGTTCACTTTCTGTAAACTGAAAGTTATTCGAGAGTAATCTCTGCAAGCCTTCAAATGCCCATAAGAATATGCCTTCGATTTCCTCACGCATTTTATCTGCTATATGAGGGTCATCTATTCTTGCTTCATCTTTATCCTTGGTTGTCAGTACAAGCTGGCGTCTGAAAAAGCCGTCGCTTTTATCAAACATAGCCTGCAGGTCTCCGTTGCTGAAAGCAAGAAGTCTCGCATACATATATCCCTGATAGCTTTGCTTGTTCTTCTTTTCGAGGTCCATCTTTCCTTGTGCGGTTACAATGGATTTGACATAGTTTGTATGCTTGAGTCCTTCCATACGAAGGTCATCATCTATACACAGCAGAATATGCTCAAGATCTGCTCTTGCAAATCTGTTCTCTGAAATTTTGCCTATACTTCCGTCCTTCATATTGCTGCCGAAAAGCGTTGTCATAACAGCTCCTATCTGCGATTTACCTTCACCGCCGTTACCTTTAATAACCATCATTCTCTGACCTTTGTTGCTCGGTATCAGGCAGTAACCGATAAACTCCTGAAGTGTCGGTATATCCTCCGGATAAAGCAGTTCGTCAAGAAAAGACAGCCATCGTTCAGGCTTCGGTGCATAAGGATTGTACCTTACAGGAAGCCTTGTTCGTACAACACTTTCTTTGATATCGACAAAGCAACCATTAAAATAAAGTGTGCCGTCTTCAAGGTGTATTCTGTCTGTTTCGGGTGCAAAGGTTTCATCAAGTGCCTGTATTTTTAAAAGCTCAACGATATTAGAAATCTTTTGCGGTACATTAGCCACTGCACAGATTTTCAGGTCATCAAACACCATTCTTTTAAGAGGTATTTCGTCAACAACTCTGCCTTCGGTAGTAAAGAATGAACCACCCGAGAAGAGAATTTTATGCTTACTAAGAAACTCTTCGCAAAATATCGCCTCGTTGATTGTTTTACCATCTGCCCATGCAGGACCCTCAACACCAAACTCGTCATTTGAAAATTTATCATCAGAACCTTTTCTCATTTCTTTTTCCTCCTTTCTTCGGCTTCCTTTGTTTTTTTGCTCCTTTCATCTTTATTTAACCTCCTTGCCGCAAGGTAGGTCAGTATATGTATCTCTACTTATATACCGCACAAATTTTGATGTCTTGCTCACCATAATGCAGAAAAAATATATATGAGATTTATGTGATTCCGCTGCGTACGTGCGTACAAGTGTACGTATGTACGCAGTGAAACGAATAAACTTGCTCTATATACAAATGGGAATTAAGTGCCTGAAAATGTTCCTGATATATCAGAAAGTTTTCAAGGTGGCTGTAGTATCCATTATATGGGCTTTTGCCGTTTCACCCGAAATAGTTCCTGCCCCGGAATCTCACCGCAACGTCACCTCGCTCATATCATCGCAAAGTCATATCACTTTCGGACGGTCATTCAGTTGTCAAGGTGCACGGGGGAAATATCCCTCAAGGGGTGACTTTTAAAACGCCGATTTTTGTACGTTTTTTCAAAACTTTTTTCAAAAAGTTGAAAGTTTGTAGCGTTGCACAAAAACGCCCTTCACTTGGTAGGCATTTTGAAAGCCTGAAAAAACGACTTTTTATGAAACTTTTTTATTTTCGTTAAAATTGCACAACAAAAAAAGCCGTCACATAGACAGCACAAATAGCGGGAGGACATTTCATCCTCTCGCACAGTTTGCACTGAAACTATGTAACGGCTTAAACTTTAAGCTCTGATTGCCCGTATGTTACTAACCGAGTATCGGACTATACTTTTTCGGTCAGATAATATGTGTTGGCATGCAGCCAATAAGTAAAAAATATGTGTTTCAG
>JAXJUJ010000143.1:0-7926 GCA_036309125.1 Acutalibacteraceae bacterium
CATTACTACAACAATGAACGTATTTCCCTGAAACTAAAAGGAATGAGCCCGGTGCAATACCGAACTCATTCACTAACAAATTAATATTAAATTTTGTCTAAACTTTGGGGTTCACTTCACAAACTGCAGGGATTTTTTATCAGCACTTTGTGAGGTGATAACCGTTATTTTTGTGATGCTCGTGAATCTGTTCAGTTACATCGATGATGATGTCAACACTCTTTTCAAGTGTGTTCATATCGAGTCCGTCGCAAGTGTCACGGTATGTGTGATAGTAGTCAGTAACGTCAGGCTTCTGAGCGGCAAATGTAATTGTTTTGTAGCCTGCTCGACAGATCGGTGTACTGTCACAACCGCCGACAGGGTTTGAGATGATATTCGGCTTAACGCCTGCGTTTTCAAATGCCTTGACGAGCATATTTTTCATATCGTTGTCAAACTTTGACATAAGCCAGGAGTCACCCTTGACAGCGTTGAAATGTTCGTAATCGCGAAGGCTGTCAATATTGAAGAAATACGGATTGATAAGAAGATTTTCGTCACCTGCGTGAGCTTTCATAAATGCTTCTGAGCCCTTGAGACCTGCCTCTTCGCTACCGAGTGAAGCGATGATTACACGACAGTTATCAGGAAGCTTATCAGGGTTTTCTTTGAAGTACTTACCCATAAAGATTGAAGCACCTACGCCTGTAAGGTTATCCATAGCACCCGGAGATGCCTTCTTCTTGTCGTGTGTGAGGTAGATGCAGAGTGAATAAAGACCATAGATGAAAAGAAGAGGAGTGATAAGGAGGAAAAGATAATACCAAGTAGCCATCTCTGCGGGCTTGATAACACTCCACATTCCTGCAAAGAAACGAAGAAGAGAGCCGATGATAACTGAAACAACACCAACAACACCGAGCACTGTACGAATAATCATTGTTTTGGGGTTTTTGGCTGCCATTTGCCAGAGCCAGCTGCTGTCTGCGTGACCGCTGAATACGATTGTGTGGTCGATAGGACCTTTACCGTCCATTACAGAGTATACGTTGCAGCTTTCTTCCTGCTTGAAAAATCTGTCAAACCAACCTTTATAAGTGAAAACCTGCACAACTGCAAAAATTAATGTGCAGAGAGAAACGATAAATGACGGAATAGGATGTATGTAATAGAGGGCGAGAGCAATGAAGCCTGCATAGCCGAGATAGGGGATAGCACCGATACTTGCTCTGGGAGCGAGTTTGAATTTTTCTACAGTCGGTTTCACGCCTGTAGCGTTTTCCATTATTGCGGCAATGTCTTTCTGCGCAGCTTTTTCTTCTTCACTACCGGGAAGACGCGGACCGTGCTTATCGATGATTACTTTACAGAAATCAAAGATCATTTTTGCGCCTTGTTTTGCTGTTGACATAGGATCTCCTCCAATTTTTCTGAAATTTATATCAGGGAATAGAATAAATAAAATATAGCATAATTTACTTTTTCAGTCAAGAAAAAACAGACGGATAAACCGCCTGTTTAATGATATTTTCAGTGTTATTCTGAAATTATTTTATAGAGCTTTTCGTAGCTTGAAAGTGAGATTTCTCCGTCATCTGAAATCGGATCGCAGTTTTCAATATGCTGAGTGAGAATATCAGGATTTTCGATAACCTGTCTTGCGATATAGTCGATTTCAAACAGATTCTCTTCATACTGAATTTTCTGCGTATCACTCAGATCTGACTTGAAGTTAGCATAATCCTTCTTCGCTTCATCTGCTGTGAAGTCACTGTTCTGAGTATAGTTGAGGAGCTTATAAATAATCTGATATCCCTTGGAGACTGAACCCGCTGTACCAAGAGGAAAATCTTTGATATTGTGAAGTATAGTTTCGAGGCTGTCAGTTTCGATTTTTGTAACGGTTGTAGTGGTTGTGGTAGTGGAAGAGCTTGGCTGATAGACTTCATCCGTTGTAATTTCCTGAGTTGAAGTTGTAGACGCGGTTGTTGTTTCCTTCTCACCGAAAGTTATCTTACCGGAACAAAAGAAGTAGACCGCTACTGCTAAAACTGCGATAAAAATGATTATTCCGAAAAATTTTTTCATAAAATCACTCCCTAATGTGTTAATAATATTATATCAGTATTATCATTTTTTTCAAGTGTGAAATATATTTGCTTTTTCTTCTGATTTAAAGTATACTGTATATATAATCATAAACAGAGGTGTTTTTGTGAAGCTCAGTTACATTGTACCTGTTTATAAAGTCGAAAAATATCTTGAAGAATGTGTTGAATCGATTCTGTCACAGACTATGGATGATTATGAAATTATCCTTGTCGATGACGGATCTCCTGATTCTTGCCCTGAAATGTGCGACGGCTTTGCACAGAAGTATCCTGATAAAATACGAGTAGTTCATAAAGAAAACGGAGGACTTGCATCTGCCAGAAATGCAGGACTCAGGGTTGCGAAGGGCGACTACATATTTTTTGTTGACAGCGACGATTATCTTTCGGGTGACAGCGTAAGTAAGATATATGAAAAGGCGGTAGAATTTAACGCTGACGTTTTGCAGACTTCTTATTACACTTTTGAAGAGGATACGGGCAAAGAGGGCGTGGTTCGCACTTCGTTTGAAACGGATAAGCTTCTGACACATAAAGATATGGAGAGGGAGCTTTGCTATGTTTCTTCGAAAATGCGAATAATATTCGTCTGGAGAAACCTGTACAAAAGAGAGTTTCTCAACAAAAACGGGATTGTTTTTGAGGAAAAATTGCTGATGGTTGAAGATGGCCCGTTCAATATGCAGGCGTATTCGACAGCACAACGTTTTGTAGCAGTTGATATACCTGTTCTTTGTTACAGAATAAGAAAAGACAGTCTTCAGCGTCAGAAATATGTTCCCGATTATGACAAATGGATTTGTTGGAACTGGTCGCTAAAAGTGAAATATTATTCTGAAAACTGCGAGTCTTCGCAGGCTTTTTACGAAGACATAGGTGAATATACAATCAAGTCTCTTTTGCTGACGCTTCTCGGAAATGTTTACAGAAACAAACCTGAGGAAAGCTACGCAGTACTCAGACGTCTCGGAAATTCTGAAATGATGCGACGTTCATTTGCTGATTATGACATAAATAAATTCAGGTCGAAATCGGTCGACTGGCTTATGACGTGGTTTGCGAAAAAGAAACTGTACTTTTTTGCACACCTTATATGCAAATTCTTACTTTATAAGTGAAAAAGGAAGCTGTAGATAATACAGCTTCTTTTCTTTTTGTCTGTCTGTTTGCGACAAATTATTCCGCAACGGTTTTATATAATGTCAGCGGGGTGGTTGATGTGGTTGTTTATGCGGATGTGCTTTTAGTTGTGAATCTTTTTGTTAATTATTTGCTGCTGATGTGCTCATCACGGATAATGAAAAGACAAACGAGCAGATTGAGGCTGCTCCTGGGTGCTTCTATAGGTGCTGTCTACGGACTTGTTATTTTTTTGCCTGAGTTGCCGCACATGGCGGAGCTTTTACTCAGAGTAGTTGCGACTGCGCTGATTGTATTCGGGACATTCGGATTTAAAAATATAAGATATTTTCTCAGAAGCTTTTTCACATTCTTTGCAGTTAGTATCGCTTTTGGCGGAATAATTTTTGTAATGTGGATAACGGTGGCACCTGTAGGGCTGGTTTATGAAAACGGTGCTGTTTATTTTGATATCGATATGGCTGTGCTTGCAATTTCAACTGTTATCAGTTTCATTGTAGTGAGTACCATAGCTCATTTTACGGCAAGACGTGCCCCGAAGGATTCTGTGGCAATGGTCAGAATACACAGTAAGGGCAGGTCAGTCAGTGTGACAGCTCTGATAGATACAGGAAACTCTCTGTGCGAGAGCTTCAGCGGATTTCCTGTAGTGTTAGGAGAGTCAGATGCAATGGAAAAAATACTTCCTGAATCAGTCAGAGCTTTTCTGAATGGAGAAGATATCACAGCTTCTCCGGAGATAAGATTGATAATGCACAAGACTGTATCAGGTACGGGTGTATTACCTGCATTCAGACCGGATCTTATAGAAGTAAAGACGGTATCCTGCAGTATTAAAACAAATGAAGTTTATGTAGCAGTAACTAAAAATAATCTTGCAAATGGAGAGTATGAGCTGATACTCAATCCTGCACTGTTTTACAGGGAAACAGTATGAATCCGAACTTGCCCAAAAGCTGTTCTTTTCAAGGCTTTTCGGCGTATCGGGTTTGCAAGGCGACAGCCTTACTGCACCCTCAGCCACCGAAAATCCAATAAAAATCTCCACCTTTTGGGTCGAAGATTTTTTACGTAGGAGATTTTCGGTATAACAAGGCAAAAACGCAGCAAATCCTAACGGATTTGCGAGTATTTTAACGAAATGATAACAGAAATCCACTCGTAAAAAACGGGTTCGGATTTATTCTGTTGCCCTAAGGAGAAAATTTATGCTGAAACTGTTTGATAAACTCAGAAATATTTTGCTGAAAATAAAGGTGACACAAGAGGATACGGTTTACTATGTGAACGGCCCTGAAACTTTACCTCCTCCGCTTACTAAGAATGAAGAACAATTACTTATGGATAGTCTCGCTCAGGGTGATGACTCCGTAAGGGAAAAGCTTATAGTTCACAATCTGCGCCTTGTGGTATACATAGCGAAAAAGTTTGAAAATTCCGGCATCGGGATTGAGGACCTTGTATCAATAGGCACTATCGGTCTTATAAAGGCAGTGAATACCTTCCGTCCTGATAAAAACATAAAGCTTGCAACGTATGCATCGAGATGTATCGAAAACGAAATACTTATGTTTCTGCGCAAAACGAGTCAGATCAGAAACGAGGTGTCGATAGATGAACCGCTTAATGTTGACTGGGACGGAAACGAATTACTTTTGTCAGATATACTCGGCAGTGAAGCAGATGTGGTGAATAAAGACATCGAGCTTGAGGATGAGAAAAATCTGCTTATCAGGACAATAAACTCAATGAACGAACGCGAACGTACGATAATGTCAATGCGTTTCGGACTTGACGGTGAGAAAGAACACACTCAGAAAGAGGTGGCTGATATTCTGGGTATATCACAGAGCTATATTTCGAGGCTGGAAAAAAGGATTATTGAAAGACTGAGAAAAGAGATAGAAAAAGTTTCCTGATTTTGATTTTGCTGTTGAAATCCTTACAACAATAATGTATACTTGTCTTATCCTTTATTAAGGAAAGGAGAAGCGATGCACTACATTGTTATGGACCTCGAATGGAATAACACTTATGCCAAACGCATTAAAGGGTTCATCAATGAAGTGATTGAGGTCGGAGCTGTTATGCTCGACGAAAACCTTGATTACGTTGATGAATTTTCCTGTATGGTTCGCTCTCAGATAGGTAAAAAGCTTCGTGGTAACGTAAAAAGACTTACACACATCACAAATGATGAGGTAAGAAACGGCGAACCTTTTACGAAAGTAATGAGCGACTTCAAGCAGTGGATAGGCGACAGGGAAAATGTTATTCTTACCTGGGGTGACGGAGACATCAGAGTGCTTATTGAAAACTACCGTTATCTCAACGGGATTCAGGTTTTACCGTTTCTCACGAATTATCTCGATATCCAGCATTATTTTCAGGTGAAAAAGGAAATTCCGAAAGCGAAGCAGATCGGGCTTTTTGCTGCGGCTGAGCTTGTCGGAGTGGATCAGGAGCTTTTTGCTCATCATCGTGCCCTGGATGACAGTTTGGTTACTGCAGAGTGTATGAGAAGAGTTTTTGATGAAAAGGATTTTTTTGATCACGTTGTAAAATGTGATGATGATTTTTATCAGAAGCTTCAGTACAGACCTCATGCTATAGGTAATATCAATCATCCTCTTGTAGATAAGTCATTACTGTCATTTACCTGTGATAAGTGCGGTTCGAGTGGAGAACAGCTTACTGAGTGGAGATACTCCAATCAGTTTTTCAGGGCTAATTTCCGTTGTCCGAACTGCAACTATGATGCTCGTGTAGCCGTGAGATTCAAAAAGTACTTTGACAGACTGGAAACAAAAAAGAATGTTTCCATAATCAGCAACGAAAAAGTGAAAAAATAGCTGATTGAGAGCAGAGCCTTGGATATAAAATCCAAGGCTGCTTTTTTGTTCAAAAGTTAGAAAATAGCGGCTAACTACTATATGTTGTTGACAAGTGTTGTGTTGTGATATAAAATTATACAAAAGAAGTCTCAGAAGCTATATATTAATGCTGACAGGATTCTCGTTTAATATATGATGAAAAAGTCTTGTCAGATGTGGTTGACAAGACTTTTTTATGACTCAGTGTCATAAGAATAATAATTGAAGGGATGATGTAAATGGCAAAGAAAGAAAAAGCCATAATAGGTGAACAGGGTATTCACGATGCGTCTGTGCTTGGTAAACCCAAAATGTTGGTGCTTGGAGTGCAGCACACATTTGCGATGTTCGGTGCAACGGTGTTGGTTCCGCTTCTTACGGGACTCAATGTTGCTACCACTCTCCTTATGGCAGGACTTGGAACTCTCTTTTTCCACTTGGTAACAAAAGGTAAAATACCTGCTTTTCTCGGTTCTTCATTTGCTTTCCTCGGAGGATATGCTGCGGTTGCTCCTTTCCTTGATAAGGACGGAAATGTCTGGAAAGAGGGTGCAGGAGAAAAAATTGCTAACCTTGAAATGCTTCCGTACGCTTGTCTTGGTGTAGCGGCTGCAGGTCTTATTTACCTCATTTTTGCTTTTCTGATCAAAATTGTAGGCGTTACGAAAATTATGAAATTTTTCCCGCCTGTTGTTACAGGTCCGATTATTATAGCAATCGGTCTGAGCCTTGCAGGTTCAGCTGTGGATAACTGTAAAACCTGTTGGCCTCTTGCACTTATTGCTCTTGCGATAGTAATTGTTTTCAATATCTGGGGTAAGGGTATGATGAAAATTATTCCTATTCTCCTCGGTGTTGTCGGTTCATATGTTATTGCTATTATTGTAGGCAATGTGATCGGCTATGAGCCTATGGCAGTCAATTTCTCAGGTGTTCAGGCTATTGCATCGAATATTGCCGACGGAAAAATCTTTGGTGCAGATGCACTTATCGGTATTCCTATTGTTAAAAGCTCGACTGTCCTCGGTGTGGAATTCGGCAGAACTGACAGAATTCTGAATGCTATAATCGCAATCGCTCCTATCGCTCTTGCAACAATGATGGAGCATATCGGTGATATTTCAGCTATCAGCGCAACCTGCGGTAAAAACTTTATTGCAAATCCGGGACTTCACAAGACACTTGTAGGCGACGGTGTAGCTACAACTCTTGCATCTTTGGTAGGTGCTCCTGCAAACACAACCTACGGTGAAAATACAGGTGTTCTTGCACTCTCAAAGGTTTATGATCCTAAGGTAGTAAGAATTGCTGCTGTATTCGCTGTCGGAATTTCATTCTTCCCGATTGTCTCAGCTGTTATCAGCTCTATTCCTACAGCTATAATCGGTGGTATTTCGTTTATTCTTTACGGTATGATTTCAGGTATCGGTGTCAGAAATGTTGTAGAAAATAAGGTTGATTTCTCAAAGAGCCGTAACCTTATCGTAGCAGCAGTTATACTCGTCTGTGCACTTGGTATAGGAAGCCTCAGCTTCACGGTAGGTAAGGTAACTATCACATTGACAGCTCTCGCTGTTGCAGCTATTGCCGGTATACTTCTCAATGCAATCCTTCCCGGCAATGACTATGTTTTCGAGGCAGAGACATATGACAACGCAAAGAAATCAAAAGGCGATAAATAAGCTATAAATAAAAGAGGTTGTTTTGAAAAAACAACCTCTTTTTTGCATGTTGAGTTTAAATGATAAATTCAGGTTTGTCGGGGTGTTTGATTTCGCACAATCCAACTCTGTGTGCGTAGGGATGGGCCTCCCGGACCA
>JAXJUJ010000144.1:0-19004 GCA_036309125.1 Acutalibacteraceae bacterium
CCAACGAAATACTCTGTCTTTTCTGCAGGTGTTACGATTTCAATTGATACGAGTTCAATTGCTTTGACATTAACATCAAACTTAGCTGTATAGCCGGAATAAGTAACAGTAAGATTTTTTACACCTGTAGTCTGTGAGTCGAATCCTGTTACCGTGTATCCCTCTGTGATTTCAGCTGTAGTACCATTTGAATATGTTGCTGTGAGAACAAGACCGGTATAATCAGCTTCATCACCAATATAGTATGATGCTTTAGCAGGCGTTTTCTTAACGTTTATTCCGATGATTTCCGGTTCAACTACGTTAATTTCAAACATATCCTCGAAATCTTCATACCATACAATTACAACAACACTACCAATTGAAGATGTATCGAAACCTTCAAAATAAAGATCTCCGACATCCAGCGTTTCAACATCACCATTATTGTATTTAACAATAACTTCAATACCATCCGGTTCGAACTCAGTATCACCGACGAAATAAGTCAGATTGTACGGAAGCTTAACAATTTCAATTGAAACCATTTCGATTTCAAGAACTGTGATCCTTGTGGTTGTTGTGTAGCCTTCGTATGTAACTCTGATTGTTTTCGCTCCCGGATAAGTAGTATTAACTGAATTGAATGTTAAACCTTCGCTTATGATCGCAGTTTCACCGTTATTGTATGTTACTTTAATAGTAAGACCGGAAGGATCAAAGTTTTCACCTGTATAGTAAATTGTCTTATCTGGTGCAGTATTGATTTCAATTCCTGCAACTTCTACAGCATTAACCTTGACAGTTGTTGAAGCTGAATATGTTCTGCCATCGTATATGATTGTACCTGTGATGGTAACTGTACCCTGTGCCATGCCCGTTACAACGCCTTCTGAATTTACCGTTGCAATCGCATTATTGCTTGATGTCCATTCTACTGCGCTGATTTCAGGTTCATTAGGATCAAACAAAGCATTTACATTAGTTGATCCGCCAACAAAAATTTCATAGGATTCAACATTTACTGTTACATCAATATCCTTCTCAATGTAGACAGGCTCAATTATAAGATTCTTAGTAACTTTAGAAAAATCAGTATCCCAACCCGCAAAAGTATGGCCAAACTTAGTGGGCTGATCTGCAACGCCGGGTGCTGTCGCCGGATTGCCGTACGTAATGTTCTGCTCAGAAATTACGGTACCATCATAGTTGCGGAAAATTACCTTGCAAGTTGCAGCTTCCCAATCAGCCTCGATAATATCTATGTTTGAGCCGAATGTGTAAGAGTAAACCTGCTTAGAGTAAACCTGATTAATCGTGCCGTGAGCTGATCCACCGGCATTAGACTTAGCAGACCAACCACAGAATTTATAACCTTCCTTGACCGGTATACCAAGATCCTCGTTTTCATTATAGAGTCCGTTAATCGTTGTCTTAGAGTCAATATTTGTCACACTAAGATTACTAACCGTTACCTTTGCGCCACCTGAAACTGCAGGATCACTTGAAAATCTGATTCTTAACTGTCCAATACCATCATCATCAGGACCTGTAGTAAACGTAACACCTGAACCGGTAAGATTATAGTAGTTAAGTGTAGATCCGTTACCGCCAATAAACGAAGGACTGTAAAGTTCAAATATTACTTGCTCAGAAGTAAGTCCTGTCAAATCATAAGTAAACTTATAAGTTGAATTTGGCTGAATATCGATATAATACGGAAGAAGCTGATACTGGTCATATACCAATGTGCTGTACGAAGTTGTAGCTACAAGGCTCGAAAGACCATTTGCTGTATAGCTTACAGCTGTTTTAGTGCCTGCGGGTGCAGAATATACAGCAGGATAACCTTGAGTTGTATCAATATAAAGTTCATTTGAGTTTGCTTTTGAAAGACAAATATTGCTGATACGTATTTGTTTTCCGTTACGTGCCTCGCCTGTCAACTCAAGCTTCAGGTATGCTGAGCCAGAATCAGTATAGCCCGTTGTGAAGGTATCGCCTGAAACTGTAATCTCATATGTAGAAGATTCAACTCCGTTGCCACCTGTAAATGCTGAATTATAGAGATAGAAATTGATATTTTCAGGATCTGTACCTGTCACATCAAAAGTAAGCTTGTATTCAGTCGACGGATTAAGGTCAGCGTAGAACGGAAGGAACTGAAGCTGAACAGCAGTTGTTTTCTCCGTGCTCCAGACAGTAACGTCATTACCTTCGATCTCATAGTTGAAATCCGTATCAGAATCTGCATGTTCACGATAAGAAGGATACGTAATACTTCCCAATTCAGACGGCATATCATTTACTTTTGCTTTAAGGTAATTAAAAATACCATCCTTAGTGTTTACTATAGATGAAACTTCACCGGGAACATAGAAGAAAGTATAAGCAAGATAAGATTTGGTAGTTTTGGTTTCAACAATAGTAGAATCAGCACCTTCGATCAAGGAGTTATAATCAGCTCCAACTACCTGACCAACGTTAGCTTTATTGCCGGAAGAATAGCCAACAAAACTGTAGCCAGCATATTCGGGAGCCTTGAAAGTTACATTGTCACCAAAATTATAGTACTTTGTATAAACAGTTGCGATATCTGAAATTTCAGAATCATAAATACTCTTGATCACATACATACCATCAGCATTTTTCTCAAGAGAAGCAACTGAAACTGTAGCCTGTGAAGAATATCGTATAGTTTCAAGATCCGCCATAGCTGCATTAAGAGAATTTGCGAGACCTTCAGAATCATAAGAAGTACCATCAACTGTTACTGTATTGATACTATCAAGATTAACAAGAAGCTGACCTGCAGCTTTATAAAGCTTAAAGAACTTAGTCCACTTGTCAGAGTCAGTTTTATAATACGGACTATTTGTACCGTTTATACCGTAATAAGCAATATTACCAACCGCATTATTGTATGAATCACGAAGTGTAGCTTTATTACTTGCCATAACATTGAGTCTGAGGATACTGATATTAAATCCAGTGTCCTGACCCTGCTCATTATAAATACTTGCCTGTACGTTACATGCATTTGTAGAAGTCATACCGGAAATATTCTTTTTAATTTTTCCGTTATACTTGATACCTTCAGTACCGCCTTCACCTGTTGGGTTGTACGGATCTTCACCGCTGGCAATGATAGAATTATAATTATACCAACGAGCTTCACCCTCTGAAGTTGTATTAAGCTGCGAAGTGTAATGGCTGTTGCCGTTTGAGTTTTTAACATCAGAAACAATCCAAGCACCTGTAACTGCTCCGCTTTCACTCCAGTTGGAAGTACCCATAAGACCAACTGTAAGGTTAGGAATCTGTTCAAGGTTGCCATAGCGGCTTGTGTCAACTCTGATCTGTGTAACCGGTGAAACACCATAGTTAAGGAAGGTTATATCGCCACCGGTCGGACCTGAATTTCTGTTTTCCCAAAGATTGAAAGAAGGGATAGTGAAAATCGAGTTAGACATATTGTCAGTCACAAAGTAATTGACATCAACATTATCAATCTGAGAGCCATCCCACGCAAAGTAACCGTTAGACATAGGATAAGCAGCCCATTGAGCATACTGATCAGTATTCTTGTTATAAGAATTACTCATAACCTTATAACCCTCAGGATTCGTTGAAGAAAACGGAAGGATTGATCTGTTGTTTCCCTGTCCTATAACAGGATAGTGACTGCCAACATTATAATAATCGAGAGTATGGAAGCCGGAAATCCAAGAAATCGCACTATTATCGTGATCATAGCCACGGTCATTTTTAATAAACATAGCATTACCTGCCGGAGTAATGTTCGGCTTGTAAACATATGTATAAGCTACCGCTGTTTTTGTAAGACCATCAAGTGAATCAACAAAAGTTGCTGTCCACTCGATATAGCATCCCGACTCAGTTGAAAGAAGATACGGTGAAACACTTTCATTCGTAATAGCAGTATCAATTAAATTTGAGTTCAGAGAATATCTGGTTCTGGATGAATCTGTTCTTGTGTTAACAGCACTTATTGCAGATGCATATGAAGAAAATTTGATGGTGCTGTTCATATTCGCGTAGTTAGCAGAAGAAGTAGATGCTGCTGTTGATGTATACGCAGTCATCTCACTGAAGTCAGCATTAAAGTACTTGAATGTAATCGAAACGCTGCTTGCATTTTTGTAATAGAAATAGAGATTGCCTGAAGTTTTTTCGCCTGTATTAAGCTTGGAAATCTCATGAGTAGATTTATTGATTTCAGCATCAACAAACCACTGAAAATTTGCCCTTTCCTGAGTATTATGAGCAGTAAGTGATGGTTTAAGGTAAACCTGTTCAGGTACATAGAAATATACCTTGTCACCGTAACTGCTATCGGAAACGTTGATTGCATCCTTTGCAAACGCCATAGCCGCACCGATATCAAAAAACACAAGTGCAGTCATCAAAAGTGCAATTGTCATTATCACTGATAATGCACGTTTTGAAAAAACTCTTGCCTTTTTCATAGATAACTCCTCCTTTAAATTTAGTTACATTTTGCCTATGGTTAGTGAAATAATATCATATAAACAATTACAGGTCAACATTAATAAGCAAAAACATAAATTTACACAAAATACTTTATATAATATTTAAGCATATTGCATAATTTTTTCATGTATATTTAGCGTAACAATTTTTCTCTTTGCTTATAATCAGGCAATATTTTTTTAATTTCATTATAAAAATCAGTCTGATGATTCTTATGCTTTATGTGAGCCAGTTCGTGTACAACGACATAATCTATAGCCTCCTGAGGATAAAGCATTAACATATACGAAAAGCACAAAGAATTCTTTGAATTGCAGCTCCCAAATCGCTTCTTGGCCGAAGTTATTTTAATAGCGGTTGGTTCAACGCCCATAATTGCCGCAAAATACCTGACTCTGTCAGGTAAAATTTCTTCAGCTTTTTTCTTCAATTCTATAATTAGTTCTTTATTCGGTATAACCTTCCCCTGTTGTCTTTCATTCTGCTTTTGTACCGCTCTTACGATCCATTCGTGTTTAGATTCTGCAAATTCCTTTGCACATTTATCGGTGCAACGTAACGGAACACGAACAATAACGTTACAATCTGAATTTACTTCTATTGCCATAGTTTTACGTTTACTCTTTATTACCGTGAATTCATACATAATTAACACCTCAGCAATATAATATCAGATAAAAAAGATTATTTAAAGATATCATTTAATTGATTTTTATAAATATGTATGATATAATATTATGAAATTTTGTCGAAATACTTCGAACTTATATAAGGAGGCTATTATGAAACACTTAATGTCAGGTAACGAGGCCGCTGCACGCGGTGCTTATGAAGCAGGCGTTAAAGTCTGTTCAGCATATCCGGGCACGCCCAGTACTGAAATTTTTGAAAATTTACCACAGTATAAAGACAGTCTTTACTGTGAATGGGCACCTAACGAAAAGGTTGCTGCCGAGGTAGCATACGGCGCCTCGATTGCAGGTGTACGTTCACTCTGCTCAATGAAGCACGTCGGACTCAACGTAGCAGCTGACCCGATTTTTACCGCAACATATAACGGCGTAGGTAAAGGCTTTGTTATTATCAGCGCCGATGATCCTGATATGCATTCTTCACAGAACGAACAGGATAACAGATATTATGCTAAAGCTGCTAAAATGGCTATGATAGAGCCGTCAGACAGTCAGGAAAGTAAAGATTTCATGAAAGAAGCATTTGAAATCTCAGAAAAATTTGACATCCCTGTACTTTTCAGAACAACAACCAGAGTATGTCATTCAAAGAGTCTTGTAGAATTTGGTGATGTTGTCGAAACGGAGCCTTATGAATACAAAAGAAATGTGTTCAAATATGTAAGTGCTCCTGCAAACGCTAAAGCTCATCATCCGATGCTTGAACAAAAACTCAAGGATATGGCTGAATATGCATGTACATCACCTCTTAACAGAGTTGAAATGAACGACACTAAAATCGGTGTAATCACAGCTTCTGTAGCATATCAGTATGCAAAAGAAGTATTCCCCGAAGGAACCTCTTTCCTTAAGCTCGGATTTACATATCCCCTTCCGATGAATCTCATTAAAGACTTCGCATCAAAAGTTGAAACTCTCTACGTTATCGAAGAGCTTGAACCTTTTATGGAAGAACAGATCAAGGCAGCAGGCATCAAATGTATCGGTAAAGAGCTCATTCCGAACATCTACGAGCTTAATCCTGAGATTGTAGCTAAAGCAGTATTCGGCACAGAACCCGAAGTAAAAGAGCTTAATGTTAAGGCTGTAGGTCGTCCTCCGGTTCTTTGTCCCGGTTGCCCCCACAGAGGTTTCTTTTACACCATGAGCAAAAACAAGAGTTTTGTTATATCAGGTGACATCGGTTGTTATACGCTCGGCAGCGCTAAACCCTTAAGTGCTATGGATTCAGTTGTATGTATGGGCGGCGGTTTCTCCGTAGGTATGGGTATGTCAAAAGCTTTTGATATGATCGGCGATAAAAGCAAGAAAGTCTTCGGTGTAGTCGGTGATTCTACATTCTTCCACAGTGGTATGACAGGAGCTGCCGAAATCCTCTACAATAAAGGAAACATAATTCCTGTTGTTCTTGACAACAGTATCACAGGTATGACAGGACAGCAGGAAAATCCCGGTAGCGGTGAAACGCTTATGGGTGAATCCGCTCCGTCTATTTCAATCGAAAAAGTTCTTGAAGCATTCGGTTACAAGAATGTAATAATCGTTGATCCTCAGGATCTTACAGCAATGCAAAAAGCAGTTGATGATACTCTTGCAAGCGAAGTCCCGGCGGCAATTATCACAAGAAGACCTTGTCTACTCATCAAAAGAATTAAGCATAATATAGGTAAGTGCAACGTAAATTCTGAGAAATGCCGTTCTTGTAAGAAGTGTCTCAAGGTAGGTTGCCCTGCAATCTTTATGAAAGACGGAAAAGCTACAATAGATGCAACTCTTTGCGTCGGATGTACTGTATGCAACCAGGTATGCCCGTTCGGTGCAATTGAAAAGGAGGGCGAATAAAATGAATAAAGTTAAAAGCATAATTCTCGTAGGTGTTGGCGGACAGGGTGCAATTCTTGTCAGCAAAGTGCTTACAAGAGGTCTTATAAAAGCCGGCTATGACGTTAAGATGAGCGAAGTTCATGGTATGTCACAGCGTGGTGGCAGCGTTTCTACTCAGGTTCGTTTCGGTGAAAAGGTATACTCCCCTATCATCGGCAAAGGTCAGGCAGATATTCTTGTTTCTTTCGAAAAAATGGAAGCCGTGCGCTATTCAGATTTTCTTAAACCTGAAGGAACTGCCGTAATCAACGATTATGAAATTGTTCCGATGAACGTAGCTGTGGGCGAAGAAAAATATCCTGAAGGTATTATCGATGAGATGTCAGCAAATTTCAAAACAGTTGTTCTTGATGCAGCAAAAATAGCACTTGAAATCGGAAATTCAAAGTGCATGAACATTGTTCTTTTCGGTGCAATGGTAAAGGCTCTCGGTCTTGACGATATCGACTGGGAAGAAACACTTAAAGAAACACTTCCTGCTAAAATACTTGATATTAACCTTAAAGCATTCAAAGCAGGATATGAGGCATAAGGAGATTTAAAATGATTTCAGATAAAATGCTTGCACTCGGCAGCAATCGTTCAACAATACGTGAGCTTTTCGAGTACGGTAAAATGAGAGCCGCAATCGTTGGCGCAGAAAACATTTACGATTACAGTCTTGGCAATCCGAGTGTTCCTGCTCCCAAGGAGGTTAACGATGCTCTCGTTGACATAATAACAAATGATGCACCCATTGCCGTTCACGGATACACAAGTGCGGTTGGAGATAACGCTACCAGAGATGCAATAGCCGAAAATCTCAATAAACGTTTCGGAACATCTTATACCCGAGATAATCTTTATATGACTTGCGGTGCAGCAGCATCACTCCTCTGCGCATTCAGAACAGTAATTGTTGACAACAAGAGCGAAGTTGTCGGCATTGCACCTTATTTCCCCGAATACAAAGCTTTCGTCGAATCGAACGGCGGTATATTCAAAATGGTAGCTGCTGATGAAGAACATTTTCAGATCAATTTTGATCTTCTTGCAGAAGCAATAACTGAAAATACACAGGCTGTAATTATCAATACTCCGAATAATCCCTCAGGTGTTGTTTATTCAGAAGAAACAATTATAAAACTTGCTCAGACACTTAAAGCAAAGAGTGAAGAATATGATCATCCGATCTATCTTATTTCCGATGAGCCGTACAGAGAGCTTGTTTATTCAGAGAACGGTGTTCCTTTTACAGCAAAATATTACAACAATACCATCGTATGTTACTCTTACAGCAAATCACTTTCGCTCCCCGGTGAAAGAATAGGATACGTTCTTATTCCATCTGAAGCTGACAATTTCACTGATCTTTACAATTCAATCGCCGGTGCAGGCAGATCCTGCGGTTATGTTTGTGCTCCATCACTTATGCAGAGAATGATCGCTCGATGTGCTGATGTTATGCCTGATATTTCATCATACAGAAAGAACCGCGATTATCTCTATTCTGCACTTACTGAAATCGGATTTGAATGTGCTAACCCATCCGGAGCGTTTTATCTTTTCGTAAAAGCGCCTAACGGTAACGCTGATGAATTCAGTGAAATCGCAAAGAAATACGACCTTCTTCTTGTATCAGGCTCGGCTTTCGGATGCGACACTTATTTCCGCGCTTCTTACTGTGTAGATTACGATATGATAGTACGTTCTATACCCGCTTTCAAAAAATCATACGAGGATGCGACAAAATAAATGCAAACAATAAAACTATACGAAACAGATTCATATCTATCAGAGTTTAACGCAACAGTTATCAGCTGCGAAAAGGTCGGAAAACTGTATGAAACGGTACTTGACAAAACCGCTTTTTTTCCTGAAGGTGGAGGTCAATCTGCCGATAAAGGCACAATCAACAACATTGAAGTACTTGACGTTCAAATCAAAGATGACGTAATTGTGCACATGACAAAGAAGCCAATCGACACAGGTGTCGCTGATTGTAGGCTTGATTGGAAATTACGCTACAGCAGAATGCAAAATCACTCAGGCGAACACTTGCTTTCAGGAATTGCTCATGAAATGTTCGGTTGCACAAATGTCGGATTTCATATGAGCAACGAGATAACCGTAGATTTTGACATAGAGCTTACACCTGAACAGATAGAAATTATCGAATCAAAAGCCAACGAAGGAATATATAAAAACGCTTCGATAACAGCCGAATTTCCCTCACAAGAAGAATTAAACAAACTGGATTACAGAAGCAAACTTGAACTTACTGAAGATATCAGGATAGTAACTATAGAAGGATATGATATCTGTGCTTGCTGTGCACCTCATGTTTCTAAAACCGGTGAGATAGGAATAATAAAAATTCTCAGCTCAATGAGACACAGAGGCGGTGTACGTCTGCAGATCATTTGCGGATATGATGCATTTAAAGATTACTGCATTAAAACTAAAAACTTGCATGAAATAGCTGTTAAGCTATGTGCAAAGCACAACCATGAGCTTGAGGCATTCAATAAACTATGCCAGGAAAACTCAGACCTTAAGCAAAAAATCACCGCAATAAGTTCTGAACTGATATCCGCTAAAATTTCATCTGTCACTAATTTCAACGGAGTTTCTGTGTATTTTGAGAATTCAGATGATATGCAATATATCAGAAATCTTGCTCTTGAATCTGCAAAAGTATACAGCGGAATTTCAGCAGTTTTTTCAGGACAGAACAGCAATATGAAATTTGCTGTTGCTTCAAACGATACTTCAGTCAAAGAAATCGGTGCGATGCTCAGAGAAACCTTTTTAGCCAAAGGCGGAGGTTCGGATGACCTGATTCAGGGAAATATCACAGCAGTTCAACAGGACATAATTGACTTTTTCAATAAGGTGAAAATATGAATATCTGCATATACGGTGCTTCAAGCACACTTATCAACAATTCATATATCCTTGCCGGTGAAGAACTCGGAAAAATAATGGCTACCAACAAGCACAATCTTGTTTTTGGTGGTGGAGCTAACGGACTCATGGGTGCTGTTGCTCGTGGTATGGATTCTGTTGGCGGATGCGAAATCATCGGAATTGCACCTTCTTTTATGAATGTTGACGGAATCTTGTATGAAAACTGTACACGTTTCATTTATTCAGAAACAATGCGTGAAAGAAAACAGCTTATGGACGAACATTCAGATGCTTTTATTGTCACTCCGGGTGGAATCGGCACCTTCGATGAATTTTTTGAGATCCTTACACTTAAACAGTTAGGAAGACACAATAAGCCGATTGCCATTCTTAACACAAATGGTTATTACAATCATCTGAAAGCATTTCTTCAAAACAGCATCGATGAAATGTTTATGAATCCCGGATGTAACGATCTCATTTATTTTTCTGAAAAAGCGGATGATATCATAAAATATATCGAAAAATATAAACCACAGAAAAACAACTTGTCTGAGTTCAAACCAATTAAATAAAACATTAAAGACTGTGTGAAGCTACTCTTCACACAGTCTTATGCTTACTCACTGTAAATTATTAGGATTTTCAATTCTGTATATCTCTTTATTTTCAATATCCATATTCGGCAGAATAATAGGCTGAATTCCTGCATTAGCTGTAATAGTAGTTACTACAGAACGTGCATACGGAAACAACTCTTTATAAGTACGCACATGTATCAATTCACGCTCCATAGTAGGATCAAAAGTAAATATTCCGCAAATTACCAGTTTTATGGAAAAATTATCAGGATTATCCTTGTCATTGATTTTAACAGTAAATCTGCCTTCACATAGATTTTGATTCGTGTAACGAACATTATACGAATAACTATTTTTGATTTCAATCTTCGAACTGGATTTAACCTTATTTATGAACTCAATTTCTTCAATCTTATAAGCTTTAAAACTTAACTTTTCCATATTTCACACCTCGTATTTTAAACAATGTTAATTTACTCCTGCTTTTAAACATATTTTAGATTATTTTAACATTTAATAATAATTAAGTCAATAATGGTTGTAACTGTATACCCTTGAAGGTTGATTTAACTGCTTCAGGTATTTTAGTAAAGTCGGCAATTAATGAATTTTGCTTCATATCAGGATCATCCTGACCGAATGGAACAAAAAATATGTTTTTATAGTTCATTAATTGTCCGATATTTTTTGCAGCATTACCCAATCCATCATTAGTCGAAACCGCCAGCAATACCGGCTTCTTGTTTCTGAGATGAGATTTTGCCGCCATTGTAACCGAAGTATCTGCAATACCGGCAGTAAGTTTTGCAAGAGTATTACCGGTACAAGGAGCAACAAGCAAGAGATCCAGCATTTTTTTAGGTCCTATCGGTTCAGCTTGAGTGATCGAATGAATTATTTTATGAGAACAAATATCCTCTATTTCCGAAATAAAATCTATAGCTTTACCAAACCTAGTATCCGTATTATATGTTATTTCTGACATTATCGGTATGATACTATAATTAAGCTTTTTAAGTTCATACATTTGTTTAATAACCAAACTTAGTGTACAAAAAGAACCGCACAAAGCAAATCCGACTGTTTTATCCATATTCCGCCTCCTTTAAAATATCAAGAACTGTATCTGCGATATTATACCCGGCACTCACCGGAGTAAATCTTCCCGGTAAACTTTCACCAAGTATATATTTAAAATTATAAACATCATATTCTGAGATATCAAATCCGTATGGCTTTGAAGCAATTTCAATAAATATATTCTTCTGACTTAGTTTTGAAATGCTTTCTTTATAGATTATATTAACAGGAACAGTATTAATAATTATATCAAAGTGTTCAATAGTGTTATTTAGGTAATCAAAGTCGCCTGTGCAAAAGCCATCGTCCTGAGCTAACACTCTCTTGACATTCCGTCTGGATACTGACGTTACATTCATTCCACAGCCCTTCAACAATTTACATACCGCTTTACCGCATCTGCCGTATCCTATAACAACTACCTTCAAACTGTTGAAATCTTCTTCCACATTCATCGATATTAGCTTAAGTACACCTTGTGCGGTCAGCCGCGAATTTTTAATCAGAAAATTTTCATTATAATAACTGTAAAAATTCTTATAAGCAGACGGATTTAAATTGCCGCAAAAAACAATTTGATTATCACTAACCGAAGCAACAAACTCACTCAAAGAAATATTAGTTCCATTGATTTTCGAATTGGCTATCGTCGGAATCGGCAGTATTATATAATTATAAGCACTGATATCAAAATTGACTTCTGAATTCAGAATCTCAGCTTTATAACCGTATGATTTTAACTTTTCATAACATGAAATCATTTTCTTATCACTTCCGTATACTAAAAAGGTTTCATCATTCATTTTTATACCTCCACAGTATCATATGAAAATTAAGTTTGAATGATAATATTTATTTTAATTAACTATTTATTTTTTCTGTAAATTAGTCTATAATATATGCAGTTAATTTAGGAGTTGAGTTTATGTACGAAATTGATAAATTACTTAAAGAAGTCAAAAGAGTCCATTTCATTGGTATCGGCGGCTCAGGTATGTGCCCTTTAGCCGAAATCCTTCATAATGAGGGTTACAAACTTTCAGGTTCAGACAACAATGAGACCGATACACTCGCAAGAATTCGATCAATGGGTATTCCTGTCACTCTCGGGCAGAAAGCTGAAAATATCAACGGCGCAGAAATGATCGTTTACACAGCAGCGCTTCTTCCTGATAACCCTGAGCTCGTCGCTGCAAAAGCTTCAGGCATTCCTACTTTTGAAAGAGCAGATCTTCTCGGATCAGTCACCAGAATGTATAGTGATTGCTATTGTGTTTGCGGAACACACGGCAAAACGACCGTCTCATCAATGCTTACACAGATTATGATTCAGTGTGATAAGGATCCTTCAGCTGTAATAGGCGGTAAACTCCCGCTTACACAATCTAACGGTCGAGTCGGAAAAACACAGAATATGGTATGTGAAGCATGTGAATTCAAAGACACTTTTCTTCGACTTTCCCCTGACATCGCCATAATACTTAATGTAGATGCTGATCATCTTGAATATTTCAAAACGATTGATAATATTATTCTTTCATTCAACAAATTTTCAAAGATGGCTACTAAAGCTTTAATAATTAACGGCGATGATCAAAACACGCTAAAAGCCGTTTCAGACATAAATGATAAGAGAATAATTACTTTCGGTTTAGATAAGAAAAACGATTTCTATGCTGATAACATAGTTATAGACCATGCTTTTGCAGGATTCGATATCTACAAAAAAGGTGAAAAGGTCGGCAGCATCAAGTTGAAAGTGCCCGGCGAACATAATATATATAATTCTCTCGCTGCACTTGCTGCAGCGGACTATGCAGGAATCGATATTGATAAAGCGATCAATTCTCTTGAGCAGTTTGGTGGGGCCTGCAGAAGATTTGAAATTCTTGCTGAAATAGACGGAATTACTATAGCAGACGATTATGCACATCACCCTGCGGAGTTGAAGGTTACCCTTGATGCCGCTATGCAGATGGAGTATAATACCGTGTGGGCTGTATTCCAACCATTCACCTACTCAAGAACCAAAGAGCATATGGATGATTTTGCAAAAGTTTTACAGATTCCCGATAAGTGTGTTATGACAGAGATAATGGGATCGCGTGAAGTGAACACTGACGGTGTTTACACTTCACAGCTGGCAGAAAAAATCCCCGGAAGTGTATGGTACGATACATTTGACGAGGTAGCTGACCATATACTTGCTCATGTAAAACCCGGAGATTTGGTAGTTACTCTTGGTTGCGGTGACGTATATAAAATAGCTAAAATTATCATCAATAAACTTAATAACAAATAAGACAAACAGCGTATTGCAAAAGCAATACGCTGTTTGTTACTTAAAGGTGTGTTTATCAAAACTTTCAGTGAAATAATTCTCCACCAATCTGGAAATGTTTTGAGCATTATCAGATTCAGGCTCATCTGCATCTATAACCTCTTCTACTTTTAGTGCACTGTTAAAATAATCCTTTGCTTTCTCAGACGGACTGGAGTTATAAGCATCAACTTCAGTATTATACTCGAAAGAGCTATCATTAATCGCAAAACTTCTGACAGAAGAAGTAAGATCATCCTCTGTCGGCATTCTGATATCAGAAAGATTAACAGGTTCTTCTCTGTAAAATATTTGAGAATCGTGCGAATCTGCAACTGATCTATGTTGGCTACGTTCATCAATCTTCTTTCTGATAACACTCGGTGAATAATTATCAAATCCCATTTTAAGAGCCTCGCGTGTAAGTGCATACTCAGCTGCGGCAAGCTCATTCTGACGGTCACGTCTCAAGAAAAACGGTATAAACAAGCAAATTGATATCAGCTGAATTACAATTACCTCAATAATATACCATTTTTCAGGCAATCTGCTCTCAGTAAAGAAAAACGAAGAAACTATTAAATTAGTCATAAAATGATCAGCAACTGCCATCCAAACGGTACCGTTTACACGGTAATACATACCCCATTTTATTCCGCTTATAAAATTATAAAATAAATGGCCACATATCAGAAAAAACGACATTAATGGTCCTTGAAATTCAAATCTACCCGAAACCCAATAATAAGTCAGAGTTGGAACAAAAGAAAGTGTATATATTATACCCTGAATTAATATTGACACCGGCACACCATACTTACCTGAAAACTGTGTTATAAGATATCCCCTGTAAAAAATTTCTTTAAAGACAGCTACCAGTAAAATAGTAATAACATAGACAATAACGCTTACAATGTACTTTTGCGAACCATCTGATTCAGTAAATCCTGAAGGTCTGAAAGTAAGTGTAAGATTTTCATAACCCCTGTACAGAAAATAAATATATTTACAAAGATAAACAATTAAAATCGGTATGATTGAAAAAAGCAAACCATAAAGCACTTCAAAGAACCAACCATAAGTTTTAAAGCAAAATTTCTTCAAACTGAATCCGAGAACACTGGAAAAAACTATCAAAGCAACAGTTCCTATTAACCGTGCAAAAATATTTGTTGAAAAAAGAGGCATACTGCTATGCACAAAAAACACATCTAAAAACTGAAATGTGATAACTCCCAAAGTGACCAGATAAGCTAATCGAACGCGTTTACTATCAGTCATACTGTCCTCCTTCTGTTAAAGCATTTCCCTGAATAATTATAACATAAAAAAATACTATGTCAAATTTGAAAAATTACCTTAATTTTATTGAAAAAAAATTAATAATATGTTAAATTATTATGTAATCAATTTAACGACGTAAACATTCATAAGGAGAAAATTATGATTGAAAACAAATCTCTCGATCTAATCGTTATAACAGATGCGCACTACTACTCCAAAAAGCTTGGTGTTGACACCGAATCATACAATAAATATGATGCCGGCAATCAAAAAATGGTTAAAGAGAGCGAAGAGGTATTGAAGGCTGCTTTTGCTCAGATCGCTAAAAGTGAATGTAAAAACGTCATTTTCTGTGGAGATTCGACATGTGATGGTGACTTTGACAGTCATGCAGAATTTATATCTTTACTTTATGCATTAAAAAAATGCGGCAAACGTGTCCTGGCGATTACTTCAACTCACGATTTTCAGGACAATGGTATAACGCATAAATATACCGGTCCTGTCAGAGAGGATACTCCGGCTGCAACACGCGAAGACATCCCTTCAATGTACAAGGAGTTTGGTCCGGATGAAGCATCATCCGTATTTACAGACGGACTATCATATTTTGTTGATCTTGACGAAACATATTCTATATTTGCCCTTAACTCTGACCGCGACGGTACAGGCAGAAGCGGATACAGTGATGAGATGCGTAAATGGATTACAACAACGGCTCAGGAAGCTCTTGCCAAAGGACGTAAACTACTTGCATTTACACATCACCCGCTGATTTCCCCCTCCCCCTTCTATTCTCTTATCGGTAAAAACGATATGATGGGAGGTCATATGGAAATCCGTGAACTTCTTGCTGATAACGGAATAAGTATGGTTTTCACAGGTCATTCACACGTTCACGATATATCATATATTTTCTCAGAAAATGGCAATATACTTTATGATATTTCAACTTCAGCACTTGCAGGTTATCCCGGATACTATCGAACAGTAAAAATCAAAAATGATGTTGCGACCATTTCCAGCGAACACATTACCGAGAAAGTAAATATAAACTATAATGGTAAAGATTTGCAGGAACATCTTTACAACAAGTTTTTCGGAACTATCAGGCTTACATTAAATGCAGCAGCAAAAGATATTCCTACCTTTGCAGACTGTGCTGTAGGTATAAGTATACCAAAGAAAACATCATATAAGCTTGGTTGGATAATTAAACCGATCGGTAAACTTATCAATAAGATAACGATAGGAAACGTCGCTTCATGGACAAAAAAGGAAACCGGTCTAGAAAAATCCGACTATGCTCATATAAAAGATGTAAAAGTCGTTGACTTTATAATTGATCTTGTCATGCGACTTTACGAGGGCGACGGTCCATATAATCCCGAAACTCCCCAATATAAAATCACAAAGGGTCTGATGAACATTATCGACAGCATACTCCATGCAATACATCTTCCCTTCTCAAAAATCCTTAAAGGTTATAACAGCCCGTCTGATCTGATTATTCCTTTACTACATAACAGTGGAATATGCGACGAAAAAGCAACACTACCGCTTAATATATCTCCTGACGAAATAGAATCGATCTGCAATAATAACTACACAGATACAGTTAAACAAAGTAAAAAAGGACCGGGAATTGTTGCAACGGCTATTATATTGATATTACTATTAATACCTTTTTTACCAGTAGCTGCAATAGCAGTGTTTATAGCATGCCTTGTCAATAAAATTAAATATTCCAAAGAAAGAAGAGGTCTTAAATAATGAAAAATCCAGTAAAGGTTGTAATTGTAGGCGGTGGACACCGTTCACTTATTTATGCTGAACTCAGCGAAATTAAACCTGATATGATGCAGGTCGTAGGTATTGTTGATCCAAATGATTTCAGAAGAAACAGTATTGCTGAAAAATTTTCAATTCCCGAAGAAAATAAGTTCAGTACCGTAGAAGAATTTGTGTCTAAAGAAAAGTTTGCTGATGCAGTAATCAACGGAACGATGGATCACATTCACGTTGAAACCTCAATTCCGATACTCAAGGCTGGTTATGATATTCTCCTTGAAAAACCGTTTGCTGTAAACGAAACCGAAATGCGTGAACTTGTTAAATGTGCAAACGAATATAACCGCAAAATTATGGTTTGTTTCGTTTTGAGATATGCTCCATTTTACAGACGTATTAAAGAAACTCTGCTTACGGGTGTCATTGGTGATATCATTAACATTCAGACTGTTGAACACGTAAGCTATCATCATATGTCTACAAGCCATATCAGAGGAAAATGGAAAAATGAAGAAGAATGTCACGCCTCAATGCTTCTGGCAAAATGCTGCCATGATATTGATATAATGATGTGGCTCATGGGTAACGATGCCCCCGCAAAAGTTTCAAGCTTCGGCGGTCTTATGCAGTTCAAAAAAGAAAATGCACCTGAAAACTCAGGAACACGTTGTCTCGTAGATTGTCCTCTCGTTGATACTTGCCTATATTCTGCCAAAAGAATATATCTCGATCATCCGGACCGCTGGTCTTTCTATGTTTGGGATAAACTTGAAGATAAGGTCAATGCCTCTCTTGAAGATAAGCGTGAGCTTCTTAAATCAAGCCCTTATGGCATCTGTGCATACAAAAGTGATAATAACGTCGTTGATCACCAGAGTCTTAACATCCAATTCAGAAGCGGTGCAACCGGCACACATAATATGATTGGAGGAACTGCCATTCCTCAAAGAAAAATACATATCATCGGCACAAAGGGTGAAATTTTCGGTACACTCGAAAGCGGAATATTCACCGTCTCATTAATCGACCCCAGACCGGGCTGTGAGCACAAGGACTATGATGTAAATGTAAAAGTTGCCGACGATTCACATGGTGGCGGTGATCTTCTTCTTACTGAAGATTTTGTAAACTATGTCAGAGATGACATACACTCAGTATCATGCACTTCTATAAATGAGTCTGTGAAAGGTCATCTTACAGTATTCAAAGCTGACGAAAGTATGAAAAACGGCGGAATGGTTCAAGAAATAATTTTATAAGAATAAAAACCACATCTTTGAGTATAAATATACTGAAAGGTGTGGTTTTTTGACAATAACATCAAATATTAAATGGAAGCCCTTATTAGTAAATATTATTATTCCGTTAGCTGTAGGCACACTCGCAGGACTAGTAACCAGAGAAGGTATGCAGGACTATAATAACGTAATCAAACCTTCACTGTCTCCTCCTGACTGGCTTTTCCCGATAGTCTGGACTATTTTGTATACACTGATGGGAATATCCACATATCTTATATACAATAAAGACGACAATGTCAATAAGACATCTTTTATAATATATGCATTTCAACTGGCAATAAATTTTATATGGCCTATTTTGTTTTTCGGTTTCAAAGCTTATTTATTCGCTTTTATCATAATAATTATATTGATTTTGCTCGTATCTGCAATGATATTTTTATTTTACAAGGAAAATATTATTGCAGCTAAATTACAGGTGCCTTATCTTATATGGCTACTTTTCGCAGCATACCTAAATATTTCTGTTTATCTATTAAATTAAAGTGTTAAAGCTCCGTTAATTCTTATTAACGGAGCTTTAATTTAAATTAAAATTCGGCAATCTCTATTTTTTCGATCACAATGTCATCAAAAGGCTTGTCAAGCATATCAACTCTTGTTTCAGCGATTGCATCAACTACATCCATTCCTTCAAAAACCTGACCGAAAACTGAATGTTTGAAATCAAGCCACGGTGTACCGCCAA
>JAXJUJ010000145.1:0-19627 GCA_036309125.1 Acutalibacteraceae bacterium
GGACAAATATTGCCTTTCTGTTCTGCGATTTTTTGACGGAAGACTTCGTGATAATGAGTGGTTCCTTTTCGATGAGATGAATTCTCTTCCCGAAACACGCAGTGAGCTTATAACACGATTTTACTCTATGGGGCGTACTGTACCCAAAAAAGTCACCGTTGACGGTGAGGTGAGTGATGCAGAGCTTCTCTCCCGGTGGCTTTGCGAGCTTGCAAGGCATAAGGTTGAGATACACGTTCCGCAAAGGGGCAGACCGCTTGAGTTGGTGACAATGTGTCGTAACAATGCGTCTCAGAAGCTTGCTCTTTCTATGGGCAGAAGCGGAAGGGCGACGGCAGCACTCGATGAGCTTACAAGACTGCTTGATCTGCCGAAGCCTCCTGTTTTTATCGAGTCATACGATATTTCTCATACTGCCGGCAGCGACAATGTTGCAGGTATGGTTGTTTTTAAAAACGGTCTGCCGTACAAAAAGAATTACAGACGTTTTTCTATCAAGGGCTTTGACGGTCAGGATGACTATGCATCTATGGCGGAGGTTATTTCACGTCGACTTAACCGTTATGTGGAGGAAAAGGATTCGGAAGAAGGTTTTGGTATATTACCTGACCTTATCCTGCTTGACGGTGGTACAGGGCAGGTGAATGCAGTGTTACCTGTTATAAAAGCATTCGGATTTGATATTCCTGTTTTCGGTATGGTAAAGGATAATAAGCACCGTACGAGAGCTATTGCACATGACGGAGGAGAGATTGCAATCAACTCTAAACGTCAGGCTTTTACTCTCGTTTCGATGATACAGGAAGAGGTGCATCGCTACTCTGTCAGATACCATCATTCAAAACATAAAAAATCTATGTTCAACGCTACACTTACTAAAATCGAAGGTGTTGGTGAGAAAAAGAGCAAGGCCTTGCTCAGGCATTTCAAAACAATATCAGCTATTAAGCAAGCAAGCGTTGATGAGCTTTGTAAGGCTGAGGGTATAAACAGATCAACAGCTCAAAAAGTTTATAATTATTTCAGAAAAGATATTGACAACACACCCACAAAAATGTGATAATAAAATGTAAAATAATAGGATAGGAGCTTGTGCTGTGCGAGTAATAACAGGTTCAGCAAGAGGTCGGGTTCTTAAAACTCTTGAAGGTGAGGATGTACGTCCCACAACTGACAGAGTCAAGGAAGCGATATTCAGCATAATACAGTTCGAGATAGAAGGCAGAGAGGTTCTTGATCTCTTTGCAGGTTCAGGTCAGCTTGGCATTGAAGCACTCAGCAGAGGTGCAGCATATGCTACCTTCACAGACCTGAGCAAGGATGCTGTCAGCGTCATAAAGTCAAACCTTCTGTCTACAGGGCTTCATAAGAATTCAGCTGTATTGCAGTCAGATGCATTTGCGTTTCTCAGAAACACAAAGAAAAAATTTGATATTGTATTTATGGATCCTCCATATTCAAACGGACTTCTTCAGAAGGCACTTCCTCTCGTAGCAGAGGTTATGAATGATGGTGGAGTGATAGTTTGTGAGCATCCTTACGGAGAGGAAATGCCACAGAATGCAGGGCGCTTTTCTATCTACCGTGAGTATAAGTACAGCAAACTTGCCCTTACGGTCTACAGACTCGGTGAAGGAGTTGATGCTGAATGAAAACCGTAATTTACCCGGGAAGCTTTGACCCGATTACAAACGGACACCTCAGTGTCATAAAGCGTGCAGCAAAGCTTTTTGATGAGGTAATCGTAGTAGTTATGATTAACCACAAAAAGCCTGTCGGTTGTTTTAGTTACAACGAGAGAATGGAGCTCATAAAACGCTGCACAAAGGATATCCCTAATGTAAGAGTAGATTATTACGCCGGTTTACTTGCTGAATATGCAAAGGAGCAGAATGCGACAGCTATTGTAAAGGGCTTACGTGCCGTTTCTGACTTTGAGGATGAATTTCAGCAGGCGCTTACAAACAAGGAGCTCAACCCTGATGTTGAAACAGTGTTTGTGACTGCGGGTGCAGACTATATGTACCTTTCATCAAGCATTGTGAAGCAGGTTTGTGAGCTTGGCGGAGATGTTTCAAAATTTGTACCTGCAGAGGTATATGAAGATATTGTCAATGGCATAAAAAAGAAAGGATGAAATTAAAATGAACGTACAGGGTTTACTCGATAAGATTGAAGACACACTTGAAACAGGCAGTAAGATACCTCTTTCAGGCGGAAAGGTTGCTGTTGACGCAGAAACAATCAAGCAGTGTGTTGAAGACATTCGTTATGATCTTCCTATTGAAATTGAAAAGGCACAGGAAGTAGTTGCTCATCACAATAACCTTATCGCTAAGGCTAACAATGAGGCTTCTTCTATCGTTTCTTCTGCACAGACAGAGGCTGATGGTATCCTTGCTGATGCAAAGGAGAAGGCTGCTTCTATCACAACAACAGCTGAAACAAACGCTAACGCTACTATCGAAGCTGCTTCAGAGCAGGCTCGTCAGATGGTTGAAAGCTCAGAAATCGCAAGACTTTCTCATGAGTATTCTGACCGTGTAAGAGCTCAGGCTGCAGCAGAGGCAGAGAAGATTCTCAAGGACGCTCAGAACCGTGCTGAGGCAATCCTTCTCGACGCTAATAATCAGGCTACTGAGACTAAGGCTAAGGCTGAAAAGTGGTCAAACGAAATCCGCACAGGTGCTGCAGAATTCGTTGAGGATATTATGAAAAACAGCGATGAAGTACTTTCTTCAAATATTGCTGAGATCCGTAAAGCTCGTCAGAGTCTTTTCGGCGGAAACAGATAAATTTATAGTGAAAATCGGGCGGCAAGTTCCGCCCTGTTTTTTTGGAGAATGATTTTATGAAAAAACAGTGTGATTGTTGTTACAAACGCTTTGAAGTTGTCAGAGATACCAGTGTGCCTATTTCAACTGATTTGTCTGCACCGATGGATCATATTTACTGCCCGTGGTGCGGTGCGGAAAACGGTGCTGTGGAAAAGGGTTCTCTTATAAGAACCCAGAGATGCAATGCTGAATGTGAATTTTAGGAGATGCTGACAATGTGTCATAATTTGGTTGATTTTCTGAAGGATAAAAATATTGTAATTCTCGGCTTCGGCAGAGAAGGTGTTTCTACTTACAACTATATCAGAAAGTATTTTCCTGAAAAGCCGCTGGCAATTGCGGATAAAAAGGAAATTTCAATAGATGATAAAAATGTGACTCTTCTTACCGGTGACGGATATATGGACAGAGTCTTTGATTACGAGCTTGTAATCAAAACCCCGGGTGTGCCTATTGTAAATATCGAAATTCCCGAAAATGTGCTCATAACCTGTCAGGTGGATCTTTTTCTGGAATATGCACCCTGCAAAAAGATAGGCATTACGGGAACTAAAGGTAAGACTACTACTTCAACTCTCGTCTACAACCTCGTCAGTGAGGCTGGAAATGAAGCTTATCTCGTAGGCAATATCGGTGTGCCTGTTTTTGATATTATCGATGAGTGTGACGGCAAGGTTGCAGTCATAGAAATGTCCTGCCACCAGCTTGAATTTTGCCGCACATCGCCCGATGTTGCAGTGTTTACAAATATTTATGAAGAGCACCTTGACCATTATGATGGTTACAGAGGGTATATAAATGCTAAGCTCAATATCGTCAGCCATCAGACAGGCGATAATTATCTTATTTACAATGCTGATCAGAATGTAGAAGGTCTTATTGATTTCGCACAGTATGAAAGCAAAAAAATAGCTGTCAGTGCAGAGCCTCAGAGTGAATATCAGCAGAGGCTCACTTCACTTAACGACAGACTCATAGGTAAACATTGCCATCAGGATATTTTCTTTGCTGAAGCGGTTGCACGTCTTTTTGGCGCAGATGATGAATCTATAGTAAGGGGTGTTGAAAAATTCGTAGGAATTCCGCACCGTATGGAGCCGGTAGGCGTATTTAAAGGCATTTCTTTCTATAATGACAGCATCGCAACGATTCCTCACGCTGTTGAGTGTGCAGTAGATGCCCTCGGCAATATTGAAACACTTATTTTCGGAGGACTCGACAGAGGTATAAGCTATGATGACTTTGTGACATACCTCGATGAGTGCAGTATAACTAATATAATCGGAATGCCTGAGACAGGCACTAAAATCTGTAAGGCGCTTCTCGAAAAAGGAACAAAGAAAAATGTTGTTCCGGTTGAAACGATGGAAGAGGCTGTAGCTGCGGCATATAAGTTTACTGCAGAAGGTAAGACTTGTCTGCTTTCTCCTGCGGCACCAAGCTATAATGTTTACAGAAACTTTGAGCACAAAGGTAACCACTATAAAGAAGTGGTAAAAAATATGGGTGAAAAAGAATGAAATCAACGTTTTTTAATGTTTTGATGTAGACTTTTTTGCGACTAAATGTTAAAATCAAGTAGTGTGTTTATTATTTTGAAATGGAGGGATTGCGGTGAAAAACTGTCTTATACTTCTGACAAATTCATATCCCTATTCCTCAGAGGAGCCCTTTATCGAGTCTGAGATGCCTTACCTTGCAAAAGCGTTTGACAAGGTTGTGGTTCTTGCTGTAGGTCTCGGCAAAGGTGAACCTGAAACACGTAAAACACCTGAAAATGTAGATTGCTACAATATAGGAAAAACATCTAAAGCTGTAAGCCGTGCGATTTCTGTTTTAAAGGGTGCGATGAATGCAGTGTTCCCTTCAAAAACACCCAAGGATGCCGAAGCGCGAACCAGCTTTAAAAAGCGTGTTTTCTGTGAATATTTCAATGCACGTGGAGAAAGAGAATTTTCATTGTGTAAGGAATTTCTCGACAAGTACGATTTTTCTGAGTATGACAGTGTTACCATATACAGCTACTGGTTCTTTGTAACGGCACTTGTAGGCTGTAAGGTCCGTGATTATATTTCTTCGCAGTGCAAAAATCTCAAGTTTATTTCCCGCGGACACGGTTATGACGTGTACAGATATGCTAACTCGATGAATTACCTCCCGCTTCGTGAGTATCTTCTTGAAAGAGTTGATTCTGTTCATCCGTGTTCGATTGACGGAGAAAAATATATGATTGAGCAGTTCCCTGAATACAAGGATAAGATCAGTCATCGCTATCTCGGCACAGAAGATGACGGCTTGTCAGAGATGAATGAAGACTGTTTCCACATTGTGTCCTGCTCAAGAATGGTTAATCTGAAAAGAGTTGACAGAATAGCTTCTGTACTCGCTTTGCTCAGAGATGAAAACATAGGTCCTGTGAAATGGACTCATATAGGCGACGGTGAAACTATGCATGCAGTAAAGCAGGTCTGCGAGTCCAAGCTTGACTTTATGCAGGTAAATCTCGTCGGCAGAATCTCAAACACTCAGGTAAAAGAGTTTTATAAGAAAGAAAAGGTCGATCTCTTACTTAATGTCAGCACGACGGAGGGTCTGCCTGTTTCTATGATGGAAGCACTTTCTTTCTCTATTCCTGTAATAGCAACTGATGTCGGAGGCGTAAGTGAGATAATCAAAGACGGCTTTGACGGTTTGCTTGTTTCTTCTCATTTTACGGATGAAGAACTTGCAGAAAAAATTAAAGAACTTATAGTTTCAGATAAAGAATCCAGAAAAAAGATGCGTGATAACGCGCGATCCTTCTGGGAAGAAAATTTCGATGCACAGAGTAACTATTCACGATTTGCAAAGGAAATTTCATAAAAGGAGTACTTTATGATCTCGTTTAAAAACGGTGTTCTGAAAGTTCAGCAGAGCGAAGACAACACCGCAAGAATCATTTATGAAATATGTTTCGTCGTTAATACGATCACTCTTTTTGTTTTTAACGATGTCAAGTTCATAGGAACAGCTACGGGATTGATGATGCTTTTTGCCTCTATGCTTCTTTGGATAGGACGAAGGGCAAAGAGAGTAATCATACCGTACAATACAGTCTGGTATATAGCATTTACAGCTTATGCGGCTTTGTCGTGTCTATGGTCATCGTACCTTGATGCAAATATGGCATCGTACTTTCTGCGAATGGTAGTCATCATAGCGATGATTACGTCTATATCGATTTATGTAGACAGCCCGGAAGACCTTGAGAGGATAATCAAGCTTTATATCCTGTCAGTATTTATGATTGTAATGATAGAATTCATCACCGTGCCGGTTTCAGAGTGGGCAGACGGAGGTATGGGTTCGCATTTCAGCGGTTCAAACTCAAACGGTGTCGCTTTCCTCGTATTCTGCGCTGAGTTGATGGCGTTTTATGAGTTTTACTCGAGAGGAAAAAAGTCATACATTATATTGGTTGTCATATTCCTTTTTTTCATCATTCTTTCAAGCTCGAGAAAATCAATGTTCGCATCAATTGCAGGGCCGATGATATTTGTGCTTTTGTCGACATATAAAAAGAATTATTTTTTCAATATTGTTACAATTGCAGGACTTGCAGTGGTTGTCGTTCTTTTTATTATGCTTGACGAGAATGCGTATAACGCAATAGGCAAGAGATTTGCTTCCATGTTTGTCTTCTGGTTTGAGGATCGTGATCATCAGGTTGATAACAGCCTTTATATGAGATCGTATTACATCGATCTTGCACAACGGATGTTTTCAGAGTCGCCGATTTTTGGCAAGGGCATGGGTAACTTCGCAAAAATCATTGACAATGTTTATATGCTCGACGGTGTTTACAGCCATAATAATTACTGGCAGATACTCAGTGAGCTGGGTCTTGTCGGGTTTATTTTATACTACTCGATGTATTTCTTTGTTATTGTACGTCTTGTAAAAGGCACGTTCATAAATAAGAGTAGGATAAATATGCTGTTTTTAACTTTTATGATTCTTCTGCTGATACTTGAAACAGGACTTGTAACTTACAACTCCAAGATGCCACATGTCATTATTGCTATCGCGTATGCTGCAACGTATGTCGGCGAGTTGGACGGAAGAAAATACAGATACATCGAAAACAGAAGTATTGACGAATAGGGAACGGAGGAATTTTTTTGAATAACTACGAAAATTCAAATAAACAAAAAGGTTTTGAATTGAATATTATCGGCTATTTGATCGAGCTTTCCAAAAAGATATGGCTGATTGCAATAATTGCGATTGTTTTTGGTTTGCTTGGCGGTATCGTCGGAAAGGTCACGAGCAAGGATGTGTATACTTCAGAGGTGGCTTTTATCGTTAACACTCTTTCTGAAAACGAGATAGTTGAAAACTCTGCAGTTACAGCACAGATCAATATCACAAATACATTTAAATACATTCTTTCAGGTCGTGAGTTCAAGTCTGCCGTTCAGGAGAAATGTAATCTTTCCTACGGTCTCATCGACAGCAGTATCAAGGTTGAAACCGTGGATTCTACAAATGCAATTGAGCTGAAGGTTACTACGGAGGATGCTCAGACATCGTATAATATTGCTAAGGCGGTAGTTGATGTTTATGCTGATGTAGTTGAGGAGATTTACCCGAATGCATCACTCAACGTGTGCGAAACACCTGTTATTGCTGAAAAGCCGGAGGAGAACCGTTCGGAGGTTATTATTGCAGTTGTCAGTGCTGCTGTAGGTGTTATTGCTTACTGTGCTTTTGTCCTTATTATGTTTATTATCAAGGATACAATCAAAAACTCAAACGAGCTCAGTGAAAAACTCCAGATCCCTGTTCTTGGTGCAGTTCAGCTCGTTGCCAATAAAAATAAAACAAACAAAGGTTTACTTGTTGCTGACAGAAGAACGGGCTTCTCATTTATCGAGACTTATAAAGCAATCAGAACTAAGATCGAAAATAACTCAGCAAAGACAGGTAATAAGGTTTTCCTTGTTACGAGTGCTTGTGAAAACGAAGGTAAGACTACTGTTTCTGCAAACATTGCACTTTCACTTGCAGAAAACGGAAAGTCAGTTCTTCTCATCGATGCTGACCTCAGAAAGCCTTCAATTTCTAAGATTCTTTCGCTTCCTGAAGCAGGCGAAGGATTTGCAAGTGTAATCAAGCAGGAGGCTTCTATCACAGACGCTATCAAGCTTATCAAAGCATTTAATCTCTATGTACTTGCAGACCGCAAACCTGTTTCAAATCCTTCAGAGCTTCTTTCAATGAAGATTACTGAAGAGATTATAAACGGAATCCGCGACGAATTTGACTTTATCATTATCGATACGGCTCCGGCAAGCGTAGTTACTGACGCTTCAATCATTGCAGGCTTTGCTGATGCAGCAATCATCGTTGTACGTGAGGACTTCTCACCGTATTCACGAATCCGTATGTCAGTCGAGGATATCGACTCAAACGGTGCTCAGATCGTCGGATGTATCTTCAACGCTGAGACAGAAACTACAATCAAAGCGGGTAAATACGGCGGCAGATACGGCAGGTATGGCGGAAAATACGGCAAGTACGGAAAATACGGTTCATACGGCTACGGCTACGGCTCAACGCCAAAGAAATAATAACAATCAAAACCTCTTTCGCATAGTATATAAGCGAAGGAGGTTTTTTAATGCATAATTTTGAAGATATCATAGAGAAATATAAGCGTGAATTAGTAGACTTTTCAAAACAGATGTCTGTACATACTGTGATTGAAGAGGAATACCGTGAGGCTGTCAGTACCGCTGCTCAGCTGAACACAACTGAGGCTGTGACTGACATAGATGAACCTGAAGCGGTGATTGCTTCACCGTTGCCTTTTGCAGACTACGAGGAGTTTATGGCAAATAACCCTTCTGCGGGTATTTTACGAGTGCAGACTTTTGCGGCAAACAGAAGCTTTCCTGTACAGGGTGCCTCGGTGAGAGTTTATGTAAAATTTACGAACGGTGAAAGAGAGCTTTTTACGGGAACTACAGATGAGAACGGAATAATCGATGGGATAAGGCTTCCTGCACCGGACAGTTCAGTTTCATTTGATGAAAACAGTACGGTAGCTCCTTATGCAATTTATTCGATGACGGTGACAAAGCCGGGTTATGCCTCTGCATATTTTGACGGGATACCTGTATTTGATTCTGTAAAATCAATTCAGCCTGTCGAGCTTGTGCCACTGAGCACAAACGGCAGAGCACCCACACCTGAAGTTGTGGGCAATGAATCATCAACTCTTTTCGGAGGTGCTGTGTGATGGCTGCAGATACACCGACAATACCGGAGTATATCACTGTTCACCTCGGAGCTCCGTCTTCTCCTGCTGAAAATGTGCGTGTGACATTTCCTGATTATATTAAGAATGTAGCTTCCAGTGAGATTTACCCCACCTGGCCTGAAAATGCAATACGTGCCAATATCTACGCACAGATCAGCTATGCACTCAACAGAGTTTATACCGAGTACTATCGTTCACGGGGTTATGATTTTGATATAACAAACAATACTCAGTATGATCAGGCTTTTGTAAAGGGAAGAGATATTTTTGAAAATATCAGCAGGATTGTAGATGAGATTTTTAATGATTATGTAGTAAAGCAGGGTCAGGTACAGCCGTATTTCACACAGTATTGTGCAGGTTCATGCGCAGGTCTTTCACAGTGGGGTACAGTGCCTCTTGCACAGAACGGATATACACCGTACAGAATTCTACAGAACTATTACGGTAATGATATAAGCATAGTGAAAAATGCACCTGTTAAGGGTAATGTGCCATCATATCCGGGTACAGCCCTGCGACTTGGCAGTGTAGGCGAGGAGGTAAGCGACATTCAGCGACAGCTTAACAGAATAGCTGTTAACTATCCCGCAATTCCGCGTATTTCGAATCCGAACGGTATTTTTGAACAAAGCACTCTCAATGCTGTCAGAAAATTTCAGAGTGTTTTCAATCTCGCCCAGGACGGCATCGTAGGTAAGCAGACATGGTATAAGATAAAGTATATTTATAACGGTATCAAAGGTTTATCAGAGCTCTACTCGGAAGGCTTGTCCCTTAGTGATACACAAAGACAGTTTTCACGTGTGATCAGGCGAGGTGACAGGGGGGTACCTGTCAGAACACTTCAGTATTATCTTGCGTTTCTCGGTTTTTTCAACCCCGATCTGCCTCAGATTTCGGTCGACGGAATTTTCGGGCAGGAAACGTATGATGCGGTACTCACTTTTCAGAAGAAATACGGACTGACTGTTGACGGCATTGTGGGGCGTAGCACGTGGAATGCTATTCAGGATGCATACGAGGGCATTATCAGGACGTTACCACCAAACTATAAGAATTATTCGGATCTCATTTACCCCGGTTATTTCATAACTACAGGCTCTAAGGGTAATGTGGTAAGACAGCTGCAGACGTACTTGAGGGTGATAGGTCAGAATAATGACGCTGTTCCGTTGATAACTGTTGACGGAGACTACGGCAACAGAACAAAAGCGGCAGTAGAAGCGGTGCAAAGGCTGAACGGTCTTGAACCTAACGGTCAGGTAGGTCCTGTTACCTGGAATGCGATAATCGAGCTTTACAGAGATTACACATAAGAATAAAATATGCAAATCCGAAAATAATACTTTTAGCTAAGGGGGATTTTCCGTGAACGATAAGGTATTATTTTCGGATAACTTTTATGAAAACGAAAAAATGCTCGATGAGTATTTCAGGACAGACAGAAACTTCGATGTGGTAAATACCCGATTTCATGTGACGAAAAGGGAAGCGAAGCTTTATTATATCGACGGCTTTGTAAATAATGAAATTTCAGAGCGTGTAATGAACTTTATGATGAGCACAAGTGAACAGATTCCTGACGGAACCTCTCCTGAAGAATTTGTCGAGAGTGTGGTTTCGTATATTGAAATGGATGTAAGCACAGATATGGCTACGATTTCAAAGGTGGTATATTCAGGAGCGATACTGATGATAGTGGATGGTTTTTCCACTGCGTTTCTGATTAAAACCCGAAATTATCCACGTCGCTCCGTGCAGGAACCGGACAACGATAAGGTCTTGCGTGGTGCACATGATGGTTTTGTAGAGGCTTTACTGATTAATACAGCACTTATCAGAAGAAGGATACGTGACAGGGACCTGATAATGGAGGTTCACGAAGCAGGTAAACGCTCAAGGACTGATATCGCAATTTGTTACCTTGATGGCAAAGCAGATATGAAGACAGTGAAAATGCTGAGAAAAAAGATCAGTGAGATAGATGTCAATACATTGAGTATGAGTCAGGAAAGTCTTATTGAGTGTCTGGTTAAAAAACAGATTTTCAACCCTTTCCCTAAAGTAAGATATACTGAAAGACCTGACTCGGCAGCAGCGTGCATTGCCGAGGGAAGTATAATTCTGCTTGTGGATAATTCGCCCGCAGCGATGATAGTGCCGACGAGCTTTTTCGAGTTTCTTCAGGATACAAATGATTACTATTTCCCTCCGCTGGTCGGCACGTATCTGCGATTAATACGAGGATTGATTTTTGGTCTGGCGTTACTTTTGTCACCGACGTGGTATCTGCTTATCAGCAATCCTGATTATATACCCGAGTGGCTGAGCTTTATTACAATCAAAGAGCAGTATACCATACCTGTGATAGCTCAGCTTCTCATTATAGAGTTAGTTATCGATACGCTCAAGTCAGCTTCGCTGAATACACCCAATGCACTCAGCAATTCTTTCAGTGTCATAGGCGCTTTGGTATTGGGTGATCTTGCAGTTACTGCAAAGCTTTTTTCCTCAGAAGTGGTTTTGTTTATGGCTTTTGTGGCAATTGCAAACTTTGCACAGCCGAGCTTTGAACTCGGATATGCGTTCAAGCTTTCGAGGATATTCATACTGATACTGACAGCGATATTTAATCTGTGGGGATTTATTGCAGGTTTGTTGATTGTTTTCGTTCAGATACTTTGCACAAAGACGGTCACCGGCAGAGGTTATCTCTATCCGCTGATTCCGTTCAATGCGAGAACGCTTTTCAGACTTCTCGTACGTTATCCCATAAGTAAGGACAACACTTGACAAAATCATATTAATAAGTTAATCTTATTAATGGTGATGAAATGAAGAAAACATTATTAAGTCTGATATCTTTTTTATTGGTATTCAGTATGGTTATGTCTTTTTCGTCGTGCAGCAAAGACCCTGTAGTGCAGGAAGAGCAGACTGATTCGCTCACTACAAGACCGACTACTCAGCCTGTGGAGATAGTTGAGATTCCTGAAAGCGAAGAAGAACTCGCTCAGATGCTTAATGCAGCGGTAGAGTACATTGAACTGTACTGTTATCATTATACGAAGAATGTTGATTGCAAAGTAAATCAGCTGAGTGTGGGCTCACTCTCAAAGGCTTCAAATGCGGCTGAAGCTTTCAGATCTATCTTCGGCGAGAAGAATATAACAATGAATTACGACTATAATGCGTCAAGGGATGCTTTTACAGCAAATTTCCCTGCGAGCGGTTATACAGTCGATGAAATTACTTCTGTAAATGCACAGCAGGTGGATGATAATATTGTCATTACGGCAACCTTCCCTGATGAATCAAATCCTACGGATGAAGGAGGAGTGCTTCACAGACTTTGCCCTGATTATCAGAATTCCGAAGATGTGAAAAAGGCGATGACTGATTTCAGCTCGTCAGCATCATCCGTAAGTGTCAGTGCCTCAGGAATAACCATAAAGGCAACTATCAGGTCGCAGGACAGTAGTCTGGAGTCTTTGGAGGTTTCGTATACACAGAGATACACTCTGACAGGAGTGACTCTGGTGAAGCTTGAAGGATCGGCTGTAACAGGTACAGCTGATACTACAGTAAAATATACTGATATAGGCGTATAAAATTTTAAAAAACTATGGAATTCATTTAGTATGTATGATATAATAATTTATATCATATTTAAGGAGAGTTTTTATGAACAAGTCTTGGAAAAGATTTATAATTGTTGTCTCAGCTCTTATGGCTGCGATAATTATTTGTGTAAGTATAAATGTTGCTGTTGATTCTATTACAGGCAGCATTCTGCCCCAGTCCAATGCAGGTGCTCAGCAGAATGGCGGAATGAATTCTGTTCAGAATGATGGTGCAATGCAGCAGAATACACCTGATGCAGGTTTTTCTCAGGGTGGAGATTCTATGCAGCAGGGTACTTTGCCAGGTGGTACTGACGTAACACCGCAGACTCCGTCAGCTAATTCACCTCAGCAGGGTGGATCGAATAATGCTCAGACACCTCAGCAGAACACTTCAAACAGCCCTCTCAGCTATAACAAGTCACAGCTTATCAGTTATTACAACTCATGCTTGAGAAAGTCATATACTTATAAGATGAATGCTACAAAGACAGAGAATGTTGACGTTGAGGTTGAAGGTATTGATATCGGCGGAGCAGGTTTTAACGTTGATAAGATGGCAAAATCAATCATCGCAAACAACACTAAAAAGAACGGTGTAGTTCAAACCAAGACTTTTGTAGGCGGTAAGGCTACAGATGACGGATCACCTGTTGAGCAGTTTGTTCTCCCGACCAATCTCTATGACGCTGCAGTAAAGAATATCAGTATCAAGCAGAGTGGTCAGGGCTATCAGGTTGTTATCACTCTTAATGCTGAATCCTGTGCTCACAACGGTACTGCAAAGTATAACGCATCATGTGCATGGCCTTTGGATGTCGGAGTTATCGACTTTGGTAGCGCAGTTACTATCAATAAATGTACATTCAACTATCCGGGTACAGTTATCACTGCTATGATTGATGGTCAGGGCAGAGTTTACGCGGTCAAGACTGAAATGCCTCTTACAGTTTCAGGTGCTGAAGCTAAGGCGGTAGGTATCGATATTAAGGTTGCTGCAATCAGCGGTAAGTGGACTTGTAGAAATGAAATGAAATTCGCATAATGAATAATAAAATCAGTCGTATTTTCTAAGAATACGACTGATTTTTTTCTTATTAAGGGTTGACATAGTCTTCGTATAGGTTTAAAATATTAGGGCAGATTATTCTGTAGTTATATACAAAAAACGAGGTGAATTTTTGTGAGTAGCGACGGTAGTTACGGGCAACGATTTGTAACTTATTTTCTTAAAAAATCAATAAGTGGCGAAAAAATCGCCGTAGGTACGTCAGCTTTTACAAAATGAGCCTGAATACACCTGCGGTCGGTGGTTTTGCCGCCTAAAAGGGGTGTGTTCAAATGGAAACAATGGTTGAAGTCATCAGCAAGATGCTTGCAAGCAACAAGTTCTCAGCGGTCAAGGAGATACTCAGCGAGATGAATGTCGTTGATATCGCTTCCATGATGGAAGAGTTTGAGTCTGAAGAGCAGCAGGTACGCCTGTTCCGTTTGTTGCCGAAGCAGTCATCGGCTGATGTTTTTTCATATCTTGATAACGAAATACAGGCAAATATCGTGAATGCAATCACCAACAAAGAGCTTTCCTTGCTGGTTGAAGATATGTTCATCGATGACGCCGTTGACTTCCTTGAAGAGGTTCCGGCAAATGTAGTAACGCGTGTGCTTGCGCAGACGGACAGCGACACAAGAAATCTTATCAATAAATTCCTTCAGTATCCTGACAATTCAGCAGGAAGCATTATGACTATCGAAATGGTGTCTTTCCCTGCTACCTATACTGTAAAGCAGGCAATTGAGCAGATTCGTGCCACTGCGCTCGATAAGGAAACGATTTATACCTGTTACTGTACTGACGGAAAACGTAAGCTTGTGGGTACAGTTCCTTTGAGACGTCTCATCGTTTCACCTGAGGATACTCTTGTAAGCGATATAATGTATGATGATGAGCAGTTAATTTTCGTAAATACACTCGATGACCAGGAGGAAGTAGCTAATATTGCTAAAAAGTATGACCTTCTTTCGATTCCTGTAGTTGACAAGGAAGGCAGATTGGTCGGTATTATCACAATCGACGATATCGTCGACGTTATCGAAGATGAGAATACAGAGGACTTTGAAAAGATGGCTTCTCTTTTACCATCTGAAGAGGAATACCTTAAAACAAGCGTCTTCTCAATGTTTAAAAACAGAATTGTCTGGCTTCTCATATTGATGGTCTGTGGTACATTTACAAGCTTGATTATCGAAGGTTTTGAGGCTAAATTGCCGTTTATCATCGGATTGACAGCAGCGATTCCGATGCTTATGGGTACAGGTGGTAACTGCGGTAACCAGACATCAACACTTGTTATCCGTGGTCTTGCACTTGGTGATATCAAAATCAAAGATTATTTCCGTGTACTCTGGAAGGAAATCCGTGTTGCAGTGCTCTGTGGTCTTGTTCTTGCTGTTGCAAACTACGGCAGAATGTGGGCAACAAAGCTTATGACAGGCAGCGAAATCGAAAGCAATACCTTCATCGTTGTTTCTATAGCAATGGCTGTTGCTGTTGTTGTGGCAAAGGCTATCGGATGTTCTTTGCCGATATTAGCAAAGCTATTACGCCTTGACCCTGCACTTATGGCAGGTCCTATGATTACTACGATTGTTGACGTGATAACACTTTTGATCTACTTCGCTATTGCAACAGTGTTTGTACAATACGGACTTGTAACAGCATAAGAAAACAGCATAAATGCGAACGCCCAAAAGTCTTTCTTTCCAAGGCTTTTGGGTGTTTTAAGTATCAAAAAACTCACAAGGAAAATCCTTGTGAGTTTTTTTGATTATATTAATTATCAGAATGCATTGATGATCTCAAAGATGATAGCCCAGATCTTTGTGCCCTTGAACCAAAGCATAAACTTATCTTTGAAAGTAAGCTCTGCTTCAACGAATTCAAGATCTTCTGCACCGTCATCAATTACAAAAGCCTGTGAAAGTGTAAGACCGCCTTCACCGTAAAGCTCAGCTCTTACATACTGGAAGTCCTCTGAACCTTCGATAGCATCAAGGTTGATTGTAAGGTTTTCAGCATTGATCGGACCTTCCTTGATAACCTTACCGTTAGCAATCCACTGAATTCTGTTGCTGTCTGTTGCATCAACTGTGATTGTGTGATTTTCAACAGCTACGTTTGTGAACATCGGATAGGGAAGACCCTCGTTCATTACGTCGATTTCTTCTTCAGGACCGATCCACTCGTTCGGACGGATCTTTCTTGTAACCATAAAGAATGCACCGTTCTGCATTGTCTTCTTAACGTTTTCTACTGTGTTTTCTTCCATCATAAATACGCTGAAAGAAGAGTCAACTGTTGAAGTCCAGTGAGCGTCTGTGTTACTGTAGCCGATAACGTTTTTGCCATAGGGGAGACAGTACATAAGAAGGTTATCCCAAAGAATTCTGTCATAGCCTGTTGTGCCGTTTCTCTCGTTGAAAACTTCCATACCAACGCATGAGTCGTACTTGAGCATAAGATCTCCGAAGAACTTGATGCTTTCAGGGTCGTTAACAATGTCAGGGTTGTCGTTTGAACGAAGCCAGTCACCGGGGTGGTTGATGTGTGAAATACCACCGTTTTCTTCTACAAACTTGATAACCTGCTCAAAACCACGCTCGTTTTCAGCACCTGCAAAACCGCTGCCTGTTGTGCCTTCAAGGAAGAAACCGTTAACGTGGTTCTTTGTAAGTGAGAAGTGGTTGAATTCGTTACCGCCAAGGATGGGAAGGAGACCTTCGCCTCTTACAGTACCGTCATAAAGAGGATATGTACCGTTCTGGATAGCTTCGTATTCCTCAGTTGTAAGATGGTCATACGGGTTGCCGATGAGCCACTGATATGTGTAAAGAAGCTGTGTGTCAGGAGCCTTGTCCCAATCTACGCCTGTGATACCGTGGTCTGTGATTGCAAGGAAATCATAGTCCTGATTGTAGTACTCTTTAACCATAACAGGGAGAGTATCTTCAGCATCACTGTATGTTGTGTGTGAGTGAACTGTGCCCTTGTAAGCGTCCCATGCATTGTCACCTGTCCAGATAACCTCAGCATAAGGATTCACGATTGTGTAGTCTGCTGTGCCCTGAGCTGAAACGCCGATGATTGCAAACTGCATAACGAGCATCAGGCTGAGAGCAAGACACAAAGCTTTTTTGAATGTTTTCATAAAATCTACCTCCTGTTAATTTATTATATTAAAGCAGAAATTATTTGCCGTGTCAAGATATTTTAAGATACCTTGAAGTTAAGAACTGCTTTAGAACAATCGTAAGCGAGTCCGTCGACGTAAACACTTGAGTCACTTGTGATATCTTCGGATTCGTGCACGGCACACATAAGGTGACCGTTAAGAAAATCTTTTGTTCTTCTTGATTCTATCGGAATGATGATCTGTCCTGTTGCTCCCTTTGCGGCTGATTTACTTACAACAAAGTGGATTGTAATAAGATTTTCATTGATATTCTTTTCAGCCTCAGAAGCGAAAGAAGCGTTAGGCGCCATAGTTATACGAAGGAACTTGTGCTCGTTTTTGAACTGTGTAAGCTTTGATTCGCTGTAATTGGGCCAACAATCTTTTTTAACACCTGATGAGAGTGCATCCCAATCCTTGAATGTGCAGTATGTTCTGCCTGCACTCTGGTAGAGTCTGCCCTCAGTATTGAACTGAGCTGACGGTGCACCTGAGAAAATGTTTTTATTGTAATAAAGCTGTGCACTTGTAGGACCTGTGTAGTAGTTGTTTTTTAGAGAAAGCGTAACAGATACAGTTTCTCCGGCCTTTACGGGGATGACGTCAGATGAGGTGTAATTTTTGCTGCCGACCTTTGCAGAAAGGCTGAAGCTTGCCTTGTAAATCGCATCTTCAGTGCCGTTGACGATACCTACGCTGATCTGGAGAATAGTAAGAGCGTCAGATGAATTGATTTTTCCGTCACCGTTAAGGTCAGCTGAACGGTCTATGCGGTTTACCATACCTACTGAGTACTTGAGCACCTCAAGTGCATCGGATGAGTTTACCTTGCCGTCATTATTCACGTCACCTTTTGCCTTTGCAGAGGCTGTGATGCAGACTGAGAAAGCAAGGATTAGTGCGAGTGATAAAGATAAGAAACGTTTCATATTTATAATCCTTTCCGTTTTTAGTTAAGTATAGCCAGAAGCAGACCTACCAGTGAAGAAATACCAACGGCGCCACCTGCTAAGCAGTAAAGAAGCCTTCGGAGAGATTTATCCTCTTTGGTAGTTACGTCAGGCGAATTGACGTTGCCTGTGTATTTTTCGTAATTATAAAGAAGAAGCATTGTCTTGTCGACACTGTTTGCAATAAAGTCGCTGTCTGATTCATCTTCGAGAGAGTAAAATGTAAATGTGTTCGTTCCGCTTTCATCGGCTATGACGACCTGAAGCTGTCTCTCTGAGTCCTGAGAATGAATGATATCTGAAAAAACTATACCGTAAGATGCAAAATTCTCATCTTTGATTTTTCTTGCTTTGTCAATGAGAGATGCAGATTCGGGCTCAGCATACTCGTTTTTGTGAGCAAAACCGAAGCAATGCTTTGTCGAAATACCTGAACAGATATTTTCAATCATAGATGTTGCTTGTGAAGGGGAGAAGATTATTTTAACTGAATCCTCGTCACATTTAGCTACAGCTCTTTTGACGAGTTCTCTGTGTCTCGCGCTGATGCCCTTTGCTGCAACGCTGTCATCAACGAGAGTTGAGAGAAAATCGTAAAGCGAACCATATACAACCTCGTCTGCTCGCGGAGCTTCAAGCGGAAGAAATATAATGTGCTGTGAGCCTGCAGAAAGCACAAAACCACAGTTGAACATATCGTCAGTTGGGAGAAGTTTTGCGCCTTGCGGGAAAGCGACATTTGATATCATAACTGACTGTGATATCTTTCCTGCTTCAACCATAGGGTTAAGCTCGTTGAAAACAGTGTTGTTTTTCATCATTTTGAAATCAAGTGCCTGTGCGAGAAGCTTTTTGGTTGCATTGTACATATTATTCTGTACGGCAATGATTACTATATCTGCTGCACGAAGACTCTGCGAAGCTGCGAGCAACATTCTCTTCTGCGATGTGAATACATTGAAGTTTTCTGTTTCTGTAAAGAAATTTCTCACACACTTGAGGATTACATTATGTCCTGCAGATATCTGAGGAGTTTCCTGTTTGCATAGGGAAAAAAGTTTTATATCCATCGGTATACCTCTTAGTCGATTGTAAATTTGTCAGCGTTTTTAAACGGGTTTCTCTTGCCTTTGACATCATACCAAGCCTGCGGGAAGCGCTGATTATCGTTTTCTACAGCCTTTGAAGTATCAACTTCGGAGCTTTCACCGTCACGGACAAGACGTGCCATAACGACAAAACGGGCATCTTCGAAAACTGTATCACAGGTTGAAATCGTGAGGATTTTATCACCCGGGACAATATCGACATCTTTGTTGGTGTAGTATGAACGTGATTTTACCTCGTCAATGAATTCGAGAAATTTTTCATCTGAAGGGAAATTGGTTGTAAGATATGGAAACTCGTATCCGTTGTCCTGATCCTCGTCACCGTTTGAGATGAATGCGGCAAAGATTTTCCATTCAGTGTTTTTATAAATGGTGTCAAATTTTATTGTAGGGAAGTCTTTGTAATTTTCAATGTCAGCATAAAGACTCAGTGTGCCGAGCTGTGAACCATCACGCATATTGTGACCGTAGATTATGGTGTTAGTATCAAGTGATCTGACGTCATTGCGGTAGTCAACAAAAAGCGTACCGTAGCGTGTGGTCTCACCCTTGAATCCTGTGTTGAGATA
>JAXJUJ010000146.1:0-3875 GCA_036309125.1 Acutalibacteraceae bacterium
CATGACGAATGGTTAACCTCCTGTCGGTTTTGTCTGAGCAACTTAACTGTAACACAGGTTTTTCCATTCGTCATTTATTTTTTCGCTTTTGTAACACTTCTATTGTAAACCTACAAAGTCAATATTTTAATATTTAAATTTATAATTGCATTTATCAAATAATTATGATAAAATTTCTGTGATTGGAGTGATTTGATGAGCGACATCAAAGATTACATTGATTATCCCGCAGATGTAAAGAAATACGATACATCAAAGCTTCCCAAAAGGCAGAATTTCTTTTTTACATCTCTTTTATATATCGCATCAAGTATTGCAGTCGCAACGGTTAAGGGCGGCAGCAAGATGGAAAAAATCAATATGAAGGGTCTTAAACCACCGTACTTGCTTCTGAGCAATCATATGCAGTTTATTGACTTTCCCATTAAATATAAGGCAACGTTTCCTCACAGAGTTCATACTATCGCAACTCTTGAGGGCTATTACCACAAGCCGTGGGTAATGGAGCAGATAGGCTCTATCTGCAAAAGAAAGTTTACAACTGACATCAGCCTTGTCCGTTCATGTGCAAAGGTTTTGCGTGAATACAAGGATGTTCTCTGCATCTATCCTGAGGCACGTTATTCGCCGATAGGTACTCGGTCTATTATTCCTGAAGTTATCGGCAAGCTTGCAAAGAAAAATAATGTTCCCGTTGTTGTTATCGTGCATCACGGCAACTATCTTCGAGCACCGTTCTGGGACTTCAGAAGAAAGAAAAAAGTTCCGCTTCACGCAACTATGAAGCAGATTCTTACAGCTGAGCAGGTAGCTGAGATGAGCGTTGACGAAATCAACGCTGTTATCCGTAAGGAAATGGAATACGACGAATACAAGTGGCAGAAGGAAAACAATATCCGTATCACCGAAGATTTCCGTGCAGAGGGACTGCACAAGGTGCTTTATCAGTGTCCTCACTGTATGGCAGAGTCAAAGATGAATTCCAAGGGAATCCACCTTTTCTGTGAAGAATGCGGCAAAAAGTGGGAGCTTTCGGAGCTTGGTGAATTGAAGGCACTTGAAGGCGAAACAGAGTTTCCGCACATTCCTGATTGGTTTGAGTGGGAGAGAGCTAATGTACGCAAGGAGATCGAAGAGGGCAGATATTCCTTTGAGGATGACGTACGTGTTTACACCTTGCCGGGTGCGCTGAAGTACTACTATATGGGTGATGCGAAGGTGCGTCACAATATCGAAGAGGGCTTTGTTCTCGAAGGCAACTATAACGGTCAGCCGTACAGAGTTCAGCGAACACCGAAGAGCCTTTACAGCCTTCACGTTGAGTATGATTACTGTCATATTGAGCCGATTGACTGCTTTGATATTTCAACTCAGCACGATTCATTTTTCTGCTATCCGTCAAAGGAAAATGTTATAACAAAGCTTTCCTTTGCGACAGAAGAAATGTTCAAAATTCTTTCAGAGAAGAAGGAAAAAACTAAAGTATAAGTTTCTGACTCAAAAGATTTACGGAGGGATTTTATGACAGACGTTTTGGCAGGAGTTATGACTCCGATGATATTAGGCGTTGTGCTGATAGTTATCGGCATAGTGAATATGACAGGCAATATTTCGTCCATCCACTCGTATCACAGGAAATGCGTCACTGAAGAAAACAGAAAGCCTTTTGGCAAAAAGGTAGGACTCGGCAATCTGATTATAGGTGTCGGCGTGATTGTACTCAGTGTTATGATGTATCTTGCAGACAGATTTGAAAATGATCTGTTTATGTTGCTCGGCACTATGGTAGTGTTTATAGCTGTTGCAGTAGGACTTATAATTAGTTTAAGTGCTATAAAAAAATACAACGGTGGCATATTTAAATTTTAAGAGCGAAATGGGCAGAAATCTGATTTTCTGTCCGTTTTTTATTTACTATTTCTGTCACAAATGATATTATTAACATATACTGATATTAGCACAAAGGGGGATTTTTATGCAGATGGTACTTCTGACCGCACTTGGTGTCGGCGGAGCGACGATAATCGGTTCGATAATCGGATTTATTTTCAAAAAAATATCGCATCAGTTCAGCGACATTGTGCTTTCGTTCGCGGCAGGTGTTATGCTTGCGGCTGCTGTGTTGGGTCTTATTGTTCCGTCGCTTGAATACGGAGGAAAGTATGCGATAATTATAACCGTTGCAGGTATTTTTGTCGGTGCTGCTTGTCTTAACCTTGTCGATAAGCTTGTACCGCATTTGCATAAGCTTGCAGGTGGTGATCCTGAGGATCATTCAACTAATGCAAAAAGGGATAAAGTTCTTTTGTTTGTAATGGCGATTGCAATTCATAATCTGCCTGAAGGTATTGCTGCCGGTGTCGGATTTGGCTCGGGAAACACAACCGAGGCTCTGCTCATAGCAGGAGGCATTGCTTTGCAGAATATTCCTGAGGGTATGGTTATCATAGGACCGATGCTTTCTGCGGGAATATCGCCCAAGAGGACGTTTCTCTGCGCTATGGCGACAGGACTTGTCGAGGTTGTCGGAACGCTTCTCGGTTATTTTGCTGTAAGTGTAGCGTCTGCTATTCTCCCGTTTGCTCTCGCTTTTGCGGGTGGTACGATGCTTTACGTTATAAGTGACGAAATGATACCTGAAACCCACGCACACGGCAGTCAGCGCGGTGCGACATATGCACTGCTTGTCGGCTTCTGTCTGATGCTTGTGTCTGACTTTTTGCTTGGTTGATATCATTTCATTCACTCTTATATATTGTTATAAAACGAAAAACCGATATGCTCTGCGAAATGAAGAGCATATCGGTTTTTATGGATTAGTCGTAAAAAATACTTGCAACGTAGTCTACATCACGGTCATACTGCTCACTGTGACCGAATCTTCCACCTGAATCGCCACTGTTGTAACCGCTATCGTAATCACTGTCATAACTGCTGCCTGAACTACTGCTTGAGCCACTGTCACCGAAAGCAACACCACAGCTACCGAGGAGTCCACCGAAAACTATTACTACAAGAGCAATAGCCCCGACAATTAAAATAATTTTTCCGATAAGCTGCTTTTTTTGATTCTTTTATCAAAAGTAGCTTTTTTCTTCTGTTTCAAGCTTTTCTCTTTTATCAGCTTCACCTGAGAAAAGGTATGTACCGATACACACAACTGCCAAAATACCGATCAGGATTCCTATCAATGCAAGAAAGTCAATACCTAATCCGACCGCTATCAATGCCAGAATAACCAGCACGACAATAATAACTGTAAACATTTCATATTCCCCTCACTATAAGAAATTAACAGCATAATCATAACTATCACACAAAACATTGTCAAGAGTTTGAGTATGCTAAAATCTAATTGGTGATAGGTATGATCAGTTATGAACCGTTTTATGAGACGTTGTTCAAAAAAGGGATAACAGAGTATCATTTGATTTACAAAGAGGGCTTTTCTGCCAATACGATTCATCGCATCAAGCACGATGAAGCTATCAGTACAAAAACGTTGGATGCGCTTTGCTTTACGCTTGACTGTGAGGTAGAGGAAATCATCAGGCATATAAAAGAATAAACAGCATTGAGTTTTTACGCTCAATGCTGTTTTTGTATATCCGATTAATTCTGGAACATAAGAAGCAGGAAACCTGCGGCAACTGCTGAGCCGATAACGCCTGCGACGTTGGGACCCATAGCGTGCATAAGAAGGAAGTTTGTGGGGTTGTATTTGCGACCTTCGTTCTGTGCAACACGTGCAGCCATCGGAACAGCTGAAACACCTGCAGCACCGATAAGCGGATTGATCTTGCCCTTTGTTACGATGTAAAGCACCTTGCCGAGAAGCACACCACCGACTGTTGAGAAAGCGAATGCTGTAAGAC
>JAXJUJ010000147.1:0-7070 GCA_036309125.1 Acutalibacteraceae bacterium
GTAATGTCCTGCCGCAAAGTGGGAGATTCCTGCACTCATAGCATCAAGGAAATCGTTGTGCTTCGCATCGCCTGTGATAAATGCATCGATTTCTCCTGCTTCCCACATAAGCGAAGCGCCGCCGCCTGTGCAGATTGCAACCTTACGGATTTTCTTACCTGCATCAGCAAAACGAACCTTTGTACAAAGCTTTTCGGCGAGAAGTTCAGCAATATCATCGGCAGTTGTTTCGTTAATATCGGAATAGCGGAGAATGGGGTTTTCGCCCTTGTACACCTCAAAACCGAGCAGGTCGGCAAGAGCATCGTTTGTGCCTCCGTCAGCAATGTCAAGGGGAGTGTGGCAGCAGATAGCGTTGATGCCGTTTGATGCGAGCTCAAAAGGTACACTTCCTCTTGTAAAGCTTTTCATTGCGCTGAAGATAACGGGATGATGGCTGATTATGAGATTTGCGCCAAGCTCTTTCGCTTTTTCAACAGCATTGATATCAATGTCGAGCACGACAATTGCTTTTTTTACTTCAGCATTCATATCGCCGACGAGCATACCGCTGTTATCCCAGCTCTCCTGAGTTTCAAGTGGTGCCAATTCATTTATGTAGTTAAAAAAATCTCTTACGGTTGCCATTGCTTCACCTCATTGAGTATTTTTTCAAGGGTTTCTGTTTCTTTGTTTTCAGGGTCGGATTTTCTCAGTGCTTCGAGTCTTACCTTTGTGTGGTGTATCTTCTTTTCGCAAAATGAAACTGAAGCTTCATCTTTTCTACTTAAAAACCCGCCGAAAAGAATTTCTGCTTCACTGTGAGAAGTGACTTCTCCCGTGTACCTGACAGCCATACAGATGTATGTCTTTCCGTCATCGAAGCAGGAGGCTTCATCAGTGATTTCAAATCCGTTTTCCCAGAGCCACTTGCGAAGAATTTCGTCGTGTGTCTGTGGCTGGAGAATAAGCTGTATATTTTTATCTTTCACCCAGGGTGCGGCTTCAAGAATTTCGGAGATAAGTATACCGCCCATACCTGCAATAACAATGTCATCAACCTCATCACGGTTAACACATTTAAGTCCATCGGAAAGACGCAGCTGAACCTTTTCGGCAATGCCGTAGTGATTAACGGTAGCTTCAGCGTTTTCCAATGGACCTTTTCTCAAGTCTGCAGCGATGGCACAGGGGACTGTACCGTCAAGTATGAGCGAGGCAGGAAGGTAAGCGTGGTCTGTGCCGATATCGGCAAGTCTTGAACCCTTTCTTACCATCTGCGCTGCCATATTCAGTCTTGATTTTAACTTAAGCATTATTTGCTTGCAAGATATGCATTGATATCAGCAACAAGCTCGTCAACGTCAACGCCGTGTACCTGACAAGCCATTTCAAGGCTTTCACCTCTTGCTGAGGGACAGCCGAGGCAGTGCATACCCATTTCAAGGAAAAACTTTGCAGTACCTACGTCAGCGTCAAGAATATCGCCGATAATCATATCTTTTGTTACTTCTGTCATATTAATTACCTCCGAAAAAAATATACATATATATTATACACTGTCATCAAGGATTTTTCAAGTTATTAAAAAAATATCGTGATTTACTTTTCAAATGTGAATAAAGATGTTATAATAACATTTATAATACTGTTTATACGAGGTATTCAGATGAAAGTTACTTATGATGCGGCGGCAAAAATCAACCTTATGCTTGATATTCTTGCACGTCTTGATAACGGTTATCACAGCCTTTTTATGCTGATGCAGTCAGTTGATCTTTACGATACGGTAACGGTTGAAACTGATGATTCAGGTTCGATCAGTATCACTTCTGATGAAGCGGGTATCCCGTGCGACAAAAGAAACATCGCATACAAAGCAGCAGATGCTTTCTTTAAACACACAGAAATTAAAAACAAGGGGATAAAAATCCATCTTGAAAAAAGAATTCCTTTTGAAGCAGGTATGGCAGGCGGAAGTGCTGACGGAGCAGCTGTTATTGCAGCACTTAACGATATTTACGAAACGAACCTTTCTCAGCAGGAGCTTTGCAGGATAGGCTTGAAGGTTGGTGCGGATGTGCCTTTCTGTCTTACGGGTGGCACCTGCCTTGCACAGAATGTGGGCGAAATCCTTTCTCCGTTACCTGCACTCGATGAGTGTTATATAGTTCTTGCCAAGCCTGAAAGGGGAGTGTCGACAAAAGAAGCTTTTGCTGCATTCGACACAGCGACCAATATAAGACACCTCGACACCTGTGGTATGCTTTATGCAGCGTCTCAGGGTGACCTTTATGAGATATGCAAACGTACAAAGAATGTTTTTGAACAGCTTATTGAGGTGCCTGAAAGAGTTCCTGTCAAATCAACTCTCAATCGTCACGGTGCACTTGCTGCTTGTATGAGCGGAAGCGGACCGACAGTTTACGGCATATTCGATGATGAGTCAAAAGCACAGTCTGCGGCCTCAGCTTTAAAATCAATCGTTAAAAATATCTATATAACAAAGCCTGTAAAGTCAGGACTTGTTCGTAGATAACAGTTAAAAATATAAACGGCTTACACACTCGTGTAAGCCGTTTGCTTGTTTATTGAACTTATTTCCAAAGGAATGTTACAGAGTTCTTTGCGAGGTTAACGTGATAGTTAACTCTGTTTTCGAATTTGTAAGGTCTTGAAGAGAATGTTGCGTTGTGCTCAACCTTATCAACGTCTTCAAGTCCCTCAATGAATGCTTCCATCATTTCAGGGTCTGTGAAGGTGAGTGTTGCGTCAAGTGAAAGCTGTTCAACTGCCTCAGGAGTAGCGCCCCAACCGTCGAGAGCACCGGGCACGAAGCCTGTGAGCCACCATGAATACTGCTGACCGCGTGAGAAGAGAGTCTGATTGTTTCTGTAAAGAGTCATACTCATCTTGATAAGAAGATCGTCGTCAGCACACTTGAAGTAGTTAACGCCGTTTTCGTCGATGAGTGAGTTGTCGCCGAAGTCACGGTAGTAGAGACCGATTTCTGCACCGATGAGAACCCAACCGTACTGACCCTTCCAGAGCTGAACCATCCACTCTTTGTCATCGTACTCAAAGAAAATTCTTGTTGTGTCAAACCAGCAGATGATTACGGGAGCAGCGATATCGTAGATGTAAGTGTAACCGAATGTTCTCTGCCAAGCGTTACTTGATGCGTAGAAAACGCTCTCTCTTGCATCATATGAGAAGCCGAGGAGACCTGAACCGTCAGGGTTTGTAACACGTCCTGTAGCGGGGTCGTACCAGAAGCCTGAGCCTTCAAAGATTTCAACACGACCTGAATCTTCAACACTACCTGCAGGGAAGTGATTGATCTTACCTACTGAGAAGTGAAGAATGTAAAGAGCGTCGGTTGAGTTGATCTTACCGTTACCGTCAACGTCAGCAGCCTTGAGCTCAGCAGATGTGAGAGTCTCTGTACCTGTGCAGTATCTGACAATGATAAGAGCATCGAAAGAGTTGATTGCAGCGTCACTGTTTACGTCACCGAGTGTGTTGTCAGCGGCAGATGAACCTACTGTGAAGAATGCAGCCATACTTACGAATATGGACAGTGAAAGAATGATTGAAATAATTGATTTTGTAACTTTCATTGGTATGTATCCTCCTTGCTGGATTATAAAGACGGAAGAATTCCGACTGAATACTGAAGAATCATAAGTGCATCAAGGGAATTGATTTTATTGTCCTTTGATACGTCAGCCTGAGTTTTCTGAGTGCTGTCGAGGCTGAGTGAGCCTACCGTAAACTGAAGAACCATAAGAGCGTCGAGCGAATTGATCTTGTAGTCAGAATTAAGGTCGCCCGCAAGCTTTGCGTTCTTTTCGATAAAGTTTACTTTAAACGGTGCTTTCTTGTCACCGAATGTAGCGTAAAGTGTAGCTTCACCCGGCTCAAGGAAATCTACATCTCTCGGAACCGCCCAACCTATGAGCTGATTTTCAGGGTAGGAGATATTCTTTGTGACACCGTCTGTGTATTTGACGAGAAGCTTGGTGCCTGTCATATCAAGCTCAGTGAATTCAACATCGCCGAGTGCGCTGAGATTCCAGTCTGTACCTTCGATGAGGTTTGTCTTACTCGGAGGTGTGACGATCGAGATACTGTCAATTGCGACAAGCTTTACGGCAAGGGTTGCATAAACATTTGAGGGGTAATCGTCGCAGTAGATTTTTACAGTGTTGCTGCCGACCTTCCACTGACCGTTGTCAGTTTTTGAATACATATTCGGCCATTTACCGACGGAGTAGCTGACCTCCTTGTTGTTATAGGAAAGGACTGTGCCTGTGAGGTTCAAGCTGCCGCCGATTATTGAGATAACGCCTGACTTGTTGTAAGACCAGTCGATGCCTTGGTAAAATGTTGTTTTGTCAGGTTTTTTGATGATTTTTACGTCATCAGCTGCACCTGCAGTTAATGAAAAGCAGGAGAATAACATAACCAGGCAAAGTACGACCGAAAAAACAGATCTGAACTTTTTATTATTCAATTTTCATTTCCTCCTTATATTAGTTTATATTCCTGATTATTATACATTAAAATAGCTATAGTGTCAATGATATAAAAATCAAAATTGTATGCGGTTTATTTTTTGCATATATACAACTATTTCCTATTGACAAGAAGATGAGTTTAGTATATAATCTACCCGAGTATAATGCACAAGATGTGGTATAGTGTGCTCTTGTGTAAATTTCAAATTTTTTGAACGGAAATGATAAAAATGAATAATTTACTCAAAAAGGTCGTTTCGTCAGCACTTGTAGCGCTTACTGCATTGGGTAGTATGGTGTCTGCTTCTGCAGCCGGTGTGGTTTACGGTGACGTAAGTAACGATGCTAAGATCAACTCGTCTGATGCACTTCTGGTGCTTCAGCACAGTGTTAAAAGCATTGAGCTTACGGGTGATCAGTTTACTGCAGCGGACGTCAATGCTGACGGTAACATAAACGCAAGCGATGCTTTGTCAATTCTTCAGTACGCTGTCGGCAAAATCGACAGATTCCCTGCTGAAGATAACGGTCAGGATGATGCTGAAGGTATTCCGGCACCGCAGACCAAGAATGAAATCCTTGCTCTTTACACAAAGGCTGTTAACGATGCAAGAGCAGAGATCCCTGCTTACAGAATCAGAACGAAGTCTGAGGTAACGGACGTTGATGTTTCAGGTTCAGTTTTCATGCTTTCGCCTCCGTCAGAAGTCAAAAAGTATGAGGACTCTCTGAGGCAGAAGAGTGACTACTCTAACTTGCTCAGAGCAGATTCACAGACAGCTCTTCAGAATCTCCCCGCAGTTTGCAACATCACAGATACTTCTAAATTCAAGAGTATTACATGTACGGTGCTTGCAGACGGTAACTATCAGATTGATATAGTCTTCAAGGATGAGAAAGATCCCAAGGCAGGAAGTCCTATCGTTACGATGTTAAATCTTCCTGATAAGGCAACCCTTGAAAAAACTATGCAGGATGAGATTGATGACGCGGTTACAAGCGATCCCGAACTCAACGATATGTTTAATGAAGGTTCAGACTTGTCCGGTTTGGTTAATATGAAGATAACAAGTCTTCAGTACATGAATTGCACTGTTTCATGTGTTATTGATTCAAAAACAGGTGAGTTTGTTTCTTACAAAGCTGACTCTGATACAAAAATGGTTCTCAAGACCGTTATGTTCGGTACGGCAGATATGATTACAGATTCTACAACACACTCACTCGTTGAGTATTCAAATTTCATTTACTAAGTTTTAGCTCATCGGCGGTTTCGCCTAATCGCTTGATGTCTAAATATATGTGCTTTGCACAAATCTATAAAGGAGAATGGTGATTACAAATGAATAAAATTGCTAAGATATTGTCTGCTGTTATTTCTGTAACAGTTGCTCTTACAATCGCAGTTGTTATGCTTACATCAGCTTTCGCTGCTGCAGCTCCGACTCTTTCATTGAACGTTGTTTCAGAAACAGCTGATCAGGTTGTTCTTGAAGTAAAGCTTGAGAGTGGTAAGTTCGCAAGCATCGACTTCGGTGTTGAGTACGATTCAGCTAAGATTGCTAAGTGCTCAAAGATGACAGGTTGTATGGATATTGGAATCGCAGGTGCTACAGGCGATGCTGCAAGCCAGGCATTCAATGAAGCTACATGTCTTTACTCAGGTGCTATCGCATCGGGTTATGACAAGGAAGGCGGCGTAATTGCTACTTACACATTTGATAAGAAGGCTGCTGCTGACATTTCTAAGGATGACTTCACACTTGTTGTTTCAAACTGCACAGATACAGACAACAAGTCAATTACTGCTTCAGTAGTTAACAAGCTTCCTGCTGCTGTTATCACAACAGAGCCGACTACAGAGCCGACAACTGAGCCGACAACAGAGCCGACTACAGAGCCGACAACTGAGCCGACAACAGAGCCGACTACAGAGCCGACAACAGAGCCGACTACAGAGCCGACAACAGAGCCGACTACAGAGCCGACAACAGAGCCGACTACAGAGCCGACTACAGAGCCGACTACAGAGCCGACTACAGAGCCGACTACAGAGTCTACTACTGAGGTTATCGTTCCGTCAACAGGTGATGCTGACGAGTCAACAACAGAAGCTCCGACAGAGGCTCCCACAGAGAAGCCCGTTGATGGTGAAGTTGTTAACCCCGATACAGGTGATAGCGTAACAGCTACAGCTGCTGTCTTCTCACTTCTTGCAGTAAGTGGTGCAGCTATCGTTGCTCTTCGTAAGAAGGAAGACTAATTTAAGTTCACAAGGGGATTATTCCGGATAACTCCCTTATGATACCAAACTTTTAACGCCCCCACACAGACCTATGGGCGTATGGTCTGTGTGGTTTTTCTTTGTTTTATAATATGCTTATCTGAGCTTTATATTCTCAGAAATCTGAAACGGTGAGCATTCACCGTTTATTTTTTTGTTCAGTGTCATACAAATTCGGGTTTGTAGGGGTGATTTTTGCACGATTTCAAATAGTGCGTTGCCTCCCTTGCCTAAAGGGAGGTGGATTTTGCGAAGCAAAAGACGGAGGGATACTTTTAGAAAAAACA
>JAXJUJ010000148.1:0-6988 GCA_036309125.1 Acutalibacteraceae bacterium
ACTCCCCTACATACACAACTTGAATCGGCTATTATATTTCAGCGTCGCAGACCCAAATTTATTATCTATTCAATATTATCTATTATCTGCAAGGTTTTCGGCAGGGATTAATCCCTGCCCTACGTATAGATTTTGAAGTTTGTTAGACAAACCCGGATTAATCGTTGTTTTTTGGAATGCATAAATGCATTCCCTACTATAAAAATCCAAGATATAATTAAAAGGCAGGGACTACCCTGCCTTTAATAAATATATTCCGCTTACTTTATCATCTCATTGAGATCATCTTCTGAAATGATTGTTATTCCGAGGGACTGTGCTTTTACAAGCTTACTTCCCGCTTCCTCACCCGCAAGGACATAATCCGTCTTCTTCGAAACAGAAGATGCTGTTTTGCCGCCGAAGCTTTCGATGATTTCTGCAGCTTCTTTTCTCGAATAGGTCGGCAAGGTACCCGTAAGCACAAAAGTCTTACCTGCAAAACGCATATCCTTGACCTCTTTGAGAGACTTCATATTAAGTCCTGATGCCATAAGTCGGTCTATGAGTTCCTTGGTCTGGGGCATCGAGAAGTAATCAACAACACTCTCAGCCATAATTTTGCCAAAGCCGTCAATTGTCATTATGTCATCAAAGGAAGCTTCAATAATACCTGTCATCGTGCCGAAACGCTCTGAAAGAAGCTTTGCCGCCTTCTGTCCTACGTGACGTATTCCAAGGGCAAAAACAAGCTTTGAAAGGTCATTTTCTTTTGATTTGTTGACAGCATCGACAATGTTCTTTGCTGACTGCTCTGCCATTCTTTCAAGAGGAATTATCTGTTCCTCCCTCAAAGAATAAATATCTGCAGGAGTTCTGATAAGACCTTCATTAACGAAAAGCTCAAGATTGCTTTCGCCGAGACCTTCAATATCCATAGCATCACGTGAGCAGAAATGAATAAGATTGCGAAGAAGCTGTGCAGGACAATCAGTATTAAGGCAGCGTACAGCCGCCTCCCCTTCTTCACGTACAACATTTGCACCGCACGAAGGGCAGACCGACGGCATAACATAAGGTTCAGAGTTTTCTGAGTGTTCAACAACATTAAGCACTTCAGGGATAATGTCGCCCGCTTTACGGATGATTACGGTGTCGCCTATACGGATATCCTTTTCCGCTATAAAGTCCTGATTATGGAGTGTAGCACGGCTTACGGTTGAGCCTGCAACAAGTACGGGTTCAAAAACCGCTGCAGGAGTAAGCACACCCGTTCTGCCGACATTGATTTCAATATCCACAACCTTTGTCTGTTTCTCTTCAGGGGGATATTTAAAAGCAACAGCCCACTTAGGGAATTTGGATGTGCTGCCGAGCTGCTCACGCTGAGCAAAATTATCGACCTTAATAACTGCACCGTCGATATCAAAAGGCAGAGTACCTCTGATTTCACCTATACGGTTAATTTCTGCAATTGCTTCATCGATATTCTTACAAAGCGTATAAAAAGGAACTGTTTTGAAGCCAAGCTCCTTAAGATAATCAAGCGACTGTTTATGGCTCTCAAGCTCCTTACCCTCAATACGCTGAATATTAAAAACAAAGATATCAAGCTTTCTTGTAGCCGTGATTTTAGGATTTTTCTGACGAAGCGAACCGGCAGCAGCATTACGCGGATTTTTAAAAGGCTTTTCCTCGTTATTCTCCTGCTGTTCCACAAGCTTTATGAAAACATCACGCGGCATATAAACCTCGCCGCGGACTTCTATTGAAGGAAGATTTTCCTTGATTTTAAGAGGGATAGATCCGACTGTGCAGAGATTGGCACTGACGTTTTCACCGACTACACCGTCACCTCTCGTTGAGCCACGGTAGAAAACTCCGTTTTCATATTCCACCGAAACGGAGAGGCCGTCAATCTTCGGTTCAACGACGTAGACAGCATCGCTTACAACCTCACGCACACGCTTATCAAAAGCGATCAGCTCATCAGTGCTGAATGCATCCTGCAGACTCGCCATCTGCACAGCGTGTTCAACAGGTTCAAACTGTCCGTCAGCATTACCGCCGACACGACGGGTCGGAGAATCTGCCGTCACAAGCTCAGGATATTTATCCTCAATATCCGAAAGTTCACGCATAAGTCGGTCATACTCAAAGTCCTCTATTTCAGGGCTGTCTTCGACATAATATTTATGACTGTGGTAATTAAGAATATCCCTTAATTCCTCAGCTCTTATTTTTGATTTTTCAAAATCTGCCATAGTGACACTTCCACGCTGAATTTTTTATTATTATATCAAAAAACAGAGCATTTTACAACATTAAAAATTTGCAAAAGTACTCGGAGTTACACCGACAATTACGCTTTCCGCAATGCAGATTTCAGAATTATACTCAACAACGCTTACGTTGCCGCTGAAAACAATATTTGTTCTGATTCTGACGTTTAAAAATATCTGATGTCTTGTCTGATTGACACCTGCCGCTTCAAAACGATTTTCGAACCACGTTGAAGTAAGACCTCGCATTGTGACATAAAATGACACATCAGGTCCCATACCTGAAAAAAGCTGACCACCCAGAAGAGATGTGAGCGGAAGAGAAATTTCATATATTCCCATATCATTTATATATTTATCTGTATTGGTTCCGATTTCATTTCCAAGCATATTCAATGCTATAATATCCGTAGACAGCGACTTTATATTACCTTGTGAATCGTATGTAAAGCTTACAATATCATCGTAATTCAGCTTATAATCAGCAAGTGCCTTATCAAGACCTGCTGTCAGGGCCGATGACGCCACACTGTTCGCTTCAAGAGTTGAAAGCTCGTCTCTGACACTTTTTATTTTGAACTCCAAAAACACAAAAATCCCGACTGTTACGAGTAAAAACACTGCAACAGCCGGGATAATTATTTTTCTTTGCCGTTTCATTTTTTCACCTCATAGTATGATATGCGGTGAAAGCTGAAATGACATTTAAGTGAAATCAGTCAAGGAAATCCTTGAGCTTCTTGCTTCTGCTCGGGTGACGGAGCTTTCTGAGAGCCTTTGCCTCGATCTGACGGATACGTTCACGTGTAACGTCAAATTCCTTACCAACCTCTTCAAGCGTATGCGGATGACCGCCCTCAAGACCGAAACGAAGCATAAGAACCTTTGCCTCTCTCGGAGTAAGAGTCTTAAGAACCTCGTCAAGCTGCTCCTTGAGAAGAAGAATTGACGCTGCATCTGCCGGTGCGGGAGCATCATCATCGGGGATGAAGTCGCCAAGATGGCTGTCTTCCTCCTCACCGATAGGTGTTTCAAGTGAAACAGGCTCCTGAGCAACTCGAAGAATTTCTCTTACCTTTGCAACGGGCATACCAAGCTCAGCTGCGATTTCTTCAGCACTGGGGTCTCTGCCGTTTTTATGAAGGAGCTGACTGTTTGTCTTCTTAACCTTGTTGATAGTTTCAACCATATGAACAGGGATACGGATTGTTCTTGCCTGGTCAGCGATAGCTCTCGTGATAGCCTGTCTGATCCACCATGTAGCATAAGTTGAGAACTTGAAGCCCTTTGTATAGTCAAACTTGTCAACAGCCTTGATAAGACCGAGGTTACCTTCCTGAATAAGATCAAGGAAATGCATTCCTCTGCCGACGTATCTTTTTGCAATAGAAACAACAAGACGAAGGTTAGCCTCTGCAAGTCTTTTCTTTGCGCTCTCATCGTCATCAACGATACGGACAGCAAGTTCAATTTCTTCCTCAGCTGTAAGAAGAGGGATACGGCCGATTTCCTTAAGATAAACCTTAACGGGGTCATCATTACCCTGTGCCTTGTCGTCAACATCCTCAGTAGAAAGCTCTGCTGACTTCGGCATATCCATATTGAAATCAACGCTTTCAAGGTCGATATTTGAAAGGTCATCAATAAGCTCAATATTCTGATTTTCAAGAGTTTCATAGAACTTGTCAAGCTCTTCGATATCGATATCCATATCAATGAGAGCCTGGTCAATTTCCTGAGATGTGAGCTTACCTGTCACCTTGCCTTTTTCAAGCAAGAGCTTAAGCGGTGACTTTTTTTCCGGTGTTGCGGGTGTGTTGTTTTCCATAAGTGTTTTCTCCTTTTATTAATCGTCCGTTTTTTTGAACAGTTTTCTGAAATCTTCGTCACTTAGCTCCGCCACATTTACTGACGATGCTTTTGACTTTTCTTGTTTTAAAACTTTTATACAATCGTTACATTCTGCAACGGTATTGCTTATAGCATTTCCCATAGCCTCAAACTGAGCAAGTCTGCCCATTTCCTCGGGAGTGAATTCTGCACCGAACATTGAAAGTTCAATGCTTCTGCCGTCTTCAAGTCGTGATGACAGAGCTTTATAAACCCTTCTGTTAAAATCCGTCACGAATATCTCTTCACTGAGCTCGTCCTTGATTTTTCTGTAAAAATCAGGATTCAGCATAAGGCTTGAGAGAAGAGTTTCTTCAGCTTTTGTTGCCCTGACGTGCTTTGCTCTTTCAGGATTTATCTCATCCTTGGGAGTTACGGTTTCTTTGATAATCTCATTGAAGCGCATTTTCTTTTCAGCTTCAGCTTTTCGCTTATACGCACGTTTTATTTCGAGCATTATAGCATCCTTGCTTATCTGCATTTCAGAAGCAAGCTTAGCCGCATAGGCATCCTGTTCAATGGGATTTGCCGAGGCAAGCGTGGCAGCAATTGCTGTGAGAAATTTTGTTTTTCCGTCAATCGAATCGAGGTCATATTTATCACGTTCACGCAAAATACTGTATTCAATATCGTTTGCGGCTCCGTCGATAAGACTTCTGAATTTCTCCTTGCCGAATTTCTTAATGATTTCATCAGGGTCCTTACCGCCTGTCAGCTTCAACACACGGATTTTGACTCCCGTCTTACTGAAAATTTCAATAGCGCGTTTCGTGGCTTTCTGTCCCGCTTCGTCAGAGTCATAAGAAAGCACGACTTCGTCCGCATAACGTGCAACAAGTCTTGCCTGTTCCTGTGTAAGTGCTGTACCGAGACAAGCTATTGAATTAGTAAATCCCGCCTGATGAAGAGCAATGACGTCCATATAGCCTTCAGCTACAATTATCTGCGACGGGTTGCCGTTTTTAGCAAAATTCAGAGCAAAAACACCGTTGCTCTTTTTGTAAACCATCGTATCTGAAGTGTTTATATACTTTGGTTTCGAATCATCGAGAACTCGTCCGCCGAAAGCGATTACGTTTCCGCGAAGGTCGATGATTGGAACCATTGCTCTGTTTTTGAAATTATCGTAATAATGCGTTCTTTCGCCCTTATTGCTCATCCTTACAAGGTTGGCATCATAGAGCTCCTGATTTGTAAAGCCTTTCGAACGCATATGCTTAAGAAGTGCATCCCACGAATCAGGCGCATAGCCCAGACCGAAATGCTTGATTGTCTGCATCGAAAGTCCTCTGTTCAGGAAATAATCAAGACCTATTTTACCTTGCGATGACATCATTGTGCTGTGAAAAAACCTTGCCGCCTCTCTGTTCGCCGCAAGAATTCTCTGACGGTGCTTCGCAAGTGAATCGTCATAGCCGTCCTCGGGCATTTTCATTCCTGCACGTTCTGCAAGAACCTTTACAGCCTCTACGTAGTCCAGGTTTTCAATCCTTCGCACAAAGGTTATTGCGTCGCCTCCTGCCCCACAACCGAAGCAGAAAAATGACTGACTGTCGGTATAAATGGTGAAAGACGGTGTTTTTTCATTATGAAAAGGGCAAAGACCTTTGACAAGTCTGCCTCTTCTTGAAAGATTCACATAAGGCGAAATAACACTTTCGATGTCTGTCCGTGCTCTTAATTCCGCAAGGAATTCGTCACTTATCGCCATGTCAATCCTCCTTTAAAACCACCCACGAGCGAGGAACAAAAAGCTTTTCAAAAGTGTGAACAGCGTACCTGTCCGTCATACCTGCAATATAGTCACAGGCTGCACGTTCAACGCCTTCTTTTTCACGGATAGTCTTGTATTCTGAAGGCATTTCGTCGGGGTTCATAAGGAAGTATTCATAAAGCCATTTAATCATTTCGATAGCCCTTGCTTCCTCACCCTTACATACGGGATTCGTGTACACTCTTTCGAACATAAAGCTGTGCAGAGTTGCAAAGGCATCGGCACAGTCCTCGCCGAGAATGATATCATTTTTACTGTTATTCACAGCTGAAAGAACAAGCTTGTTGATTCGCTGTGATTTATTCTGCCCTAAAGTTTCACGGATATCTTCGGGAATATCTGTTTCTTTGAGCACACAGGCATGGACAGCATCGTCTATGTCGTGATTTATGTATGCTATACGGTCAGCAAGACGGACTATTCTGCCTTCAAGTGTGAAAGCTTCCTTACCTGAGGTGTGACGTTCAATACCGTCACGCACTTCCTGAGTAAGATTAAGTCCTCTGCCCTCTTTCTCAATAACATCTGCAACACGAAGGCTCTGTTCATAGTGACGGAAGCCGCCGTCGCAAACGCTGTTGAGCGCTCTCTCACCTGCATGACCGAATGGAGTATGTCCAAGGTCATGGCCAAGCGCAATCGCTTCAGTAAGAGCTTCATTAAGACCGAGCGCGATTGCTATCGTTCGTGCAATCTGAGAAACCTCAAGCGTATGAGTAAGACGTGTGCGGTAATAGTCACCCTGGGGCGAAAGAAATACCTGTGTCTTATGCTTGAGTCTGCGGAAAGAATTCGAGTGAATTACGCGGTCACGGTCACGCTGAAAACAGGTGCGAAGCTCACATTCCTCTTCGTGACGGTTTCTGCCTCTGCTTTCATCTGAAAAACACGCGTTCGGGCTGAGAACTCTGTGTTCATTTTCACAAATCATTTCTCTTACTGTCTTCACTTTCATTCCTCCTTTTTATACTTTAATTTCCACTAAAATATATGCCTAAAACACAATATATCACGCACATTCGACTATTTTTCTTTTTACCATACGATAGTATGCCTTCAAAGA
>JAXJUJ010000149.1:0-8180 GCA_036309125.1 Acutalibacteraceae bacterium
ACCATGTACCAACTGCACCACTGCTTTTATCTCACCATCTTCAGGTGACCAGCTTCTGGCAAATATATCAGCAACTCCGGTCGCTGAAGGATATGTATATTCTTTTCTGACAATTTTCATATATAAACCCTCCGGACATAATTATTTATAATATTATATCATCTGCAGAAGGATTTTCATATAAATAAATTAGACAAATAGACAATTTTCACTTTGTGCAAAACAACAAAACGGTTGCCCGAATGAGCAACCGTTAGTTTTATTTATTGTTATCTACAAACAAATCACCGTTATCTGAATAAATGTCATACGCATTGTGAAGAACATCTATCTCGATATCACCTACATCACCGCCGAATTCTCCATCGAGGGTCCATGCAACCTTCTTATCGCAGGTAATCTTTACGTGCTTTGTTTTTGTAAATACGATATTCTTGCCGCTATAATCCTTTCGGATGATCTTATTGATGATGCCGAAAGCATCAAAATTGCTCTTGAGTCCACGGACAAGAAGAAGCTCAAAATATCCGTCATTGAGTCTTATGTCGTCATACTTGAAAACGCCTGCAACTGATGTAGTGTTTGAAACTGCACCAAAATAAAAATCATCCTCAATGACACCGCCGTCATACTCAATCGTCATATGAGTAGGTTTGAATCCGAACAGCATCGGAAACAAGCGGATGCCGACACCGTAGAGAACATATGCCTGATGACCGAAAAGGTTTTTCCACTTCTGCGGAGTTGTATATGCAAGGTCTGAAGCCACACCGAAGGATGCAATGTAGTTAAAGTACTTTTCGCCAAAGGTACCTACATCATAACCGTTTGTTTTACCTGCAAGAATGAGGTCAGTTGCAGGTCCTACGCCGGTCGGAATACCAAGTGTGCTTGCGAGGTCATTTGTAGAGCCTGAGGGAATGTAACCTACAGTCATTCTCTTGTCAAGCTCCATAACACCGTTAACGGTTTCGTTGAGTGTGCCGTCACCACCGCAGCAAAGAACAAGGTCATAGTCATTACCTTTTTCTTTTACGATGGTAGTTGCATCTCCCTGACACTTTGTAGTTTCAACAATTATTTCAAATTCTGAAGAAAGTTTATTTATAATATCCAATGAGTTGACACGCTTACGGTCAATTCCTGCACAAGGATTAATTACGAGCAAGGCTCTCTTTTTCTCCAAGACATCACTTCCCTATCTATGTTTTCGCAGTACACACTGCTCCAAAAGTATAACAAAACATCACAAAAAGGTCAATATAATCAACATAAACACTACGAAATATAAGAAAAGCAACAAAATTATCTTACAGTGAGGTCGAAAATTTTGTACATTTCAGAATATCCCTTTACATAATAGTCTGCCATTTCAATAATTTGTGTTCGTTCTTCTTCTGCTGAATAGTCTTCAACGGCTACAACTTTATAACCTGCTTTTTTGGCAGTGTCAATTGCATATGCCGCATCTTCAAAAATAAAGGTGTTTTCGTCAGCACCCATAAAATCACGCGCCATATTGAAAACATCAGGTTGATGCTTACTCAGGCCTATATCCCTTGTTGTAAAAACAGCATCGAAATATTCAAGCAGACCGTTTCTTTCAAGCGCAGGTTCCATAAGATATCTGTCAGTAGCTGTTGCAACAACACAATGAACACCATTATCACGAAGCATCTGCAAAAACTCGATAACACCATCCTTGGCTTTTGCAACATTTTCATAATAATGCTCAAGAATTTTCATTATCTGCGCTTTTACTTCATCAAAGGTCATATCCAGACTGTAATCCTCGATCATTTTGTTTATCGTATTAACATATCCGTGTTTTCGAAAAAGCCTGTATTCCCTGGGTTCGATTCCGTTCATCATCAGAAAAGCACCGTCAAGAGTATCCCAGATATGCATAGAATCCATCAGCGTTCCGTCAGCATCAAAAATTGCATACTTTATTTTTTCCATAAACTCACCTATAAAAAACGGAGGCGGACAATGTCCGCCTCATTAAGATTTAAAACAAAATCAGATGTAAAGGAACCAGTTAAGGATACTTACAACAAAGTCGATAATATCAAGCCAGAAACCCTCAGCACCCCAAGTGTACATCCAGTCGATAAGCTTTTCGATAGGTCTTACAGAAATGTGCTCAACTTCAAGAGCCTCGATAATATCATTGCCTGTAACAGTTACAGTAAGCTCTTCACTGAGATTGCCGTCAACATCAACAAATGTACCCTCTGCAAAGTAGAAGTTATATGTTTCAGCATGGTTTACATAATTAACAAACGGAATTGTAACGGAAGCGTCACCACCATTCGGTGTGAACGCCCAACCAAGCTCATTGACATTGAAAGTATAAAGATTTGATGACTCTGATCCTGTACCTACAGTGATTGCAGCCTCATCAGAAAACCCTTTGATGTTTCCATCGATTTTAATTGTGATAAGATCTGCATAATCGTCATCCCAATCGCCTGTAACACTGCTGAGAGAACCGCTTATCGCAAATGTTGCAACATCTTCTGCACCCGCAGTAACAGTTACAGCAAAAAGCATACAAACAGAAAGAACAACTGCAAGAATCTTTGATAATGTCTTAGTCATAATAACACCTCATTTAATTTTATAAAACTATTTTACCACAATATAGCAAATTGTCAATAATCACAATTTCTAAATATCAGGTCGTAAGTTTGGCATAGTTAGCCATAAGCTTCTTTGTTCCCGACTTATCAAAAGCGATTTCAAGTAAAGTGTCATTACCAACAGGCTGAGAAGAAAGCACCACTCCGGTACCGAACACCTTATGCTTCACGGTATCACCAACCTTGAAGGATGATGAAGTTTTCGGTGCGGCAGCAGACTTTGATGCCATTGACTGACCTGAGAAGCCACGCTTGATCGGTCTGCCGCTTGTGAAATCCTCTCCGAAATCCTTATATGGTTCGGTCTCAGCACTTCTTTTGAATGAGCTATATGAGGTTACGCCCGTCTTTTCCGTAAGATCTGAAGGAATTTCATTAACAAAGCGTGAGGGCGGATTGTGTGAAGTGGAGCCAAAGATAAGTCTTGTCCTTGTATTAGTAAGATAGAGTTTTTCTTTGGCTCTCGTTATACCAACGTAAGCAAGTCTGCGTTCTTCTTCCATATCCTCGGGATTGTAAATCGACTGTGTACCCGGGAAAACTCCGTCTTCCATACCAATTATGAAAACCTCGGGGAATTCAAGTCCTTTTGCTGAATGCATTGTCATCATAACAACAGCATCCACATCAGCATTGTAGTTATCAATGTCCGTCATAAGAGCGATTTCTTCAAGAAAACCATTGAGTGTCGGGTCTTCTGACTCTTCTTCATAACGCATAAGGTTAGCTTTAAGCTCATTAAGGTTTTCTTTTCTGTCCTGAGCTGTATCCTTGTCAGCATTCAACGAAATATAATATCCCGTTTTATTAAGAACAAGCTCGAGGAGTTGTGATGGTTTAAGATCCTGAGCAGCCTCTGTGAGTTCAGTTATCATCTGAGTAAATGAGCCGAGCTTTTGAGCAGCTCTGCTGAGTGCAGGATAATCAGAGGCATGTGATATAATCTCATACATACTCACACCAAGACCTGCTGCAATTTCAGATGCATTATTAAGTGTCGTATCTCCTATTCCCCTTTTGGGCTCATTGATAATACGACGAAGACGAACATTGTCTGACGGATTGTTTACAACAGTAAGATATGCAAGTGCGTCCTTGATTTCTTTTCTTTCGTAGAATCGAAGACCGCCTATAATGCGATAAGGTATACCCGCGCGCACAAAAGCATTTTCTACAAGGCTCGACTGAGCATTCATTCTGTAAAGAACAGCGTGGTCACCCATTTTCTTACCACCTGCTACATTTTTCATTACTGTATCTGCAACGAAACGAGCCTCTTCTCTCTCGTCGTATGATGTATTGACAACAATTTTGTCACCCATACCATTATCCGTCCAGAGATTTTTACCTTTTCTTTGCTGATTGTTCGCAATAACAGCATTTGCAGCATCAAGAATCGTCTGAGTTGAACGGTAGTTCTGTTCGAGACGGATCACCTTTGCCTCACGGTAGCGCTCCTCAAAGCTGAGAATATTCTCTATTGTTGCTCCTCTGAATTTATAAATACTCTGGTCATCATCACCTACTACACATATATTTCTGTACTTGTCTGCAAGAAGACTTGTAAGCACATACTGCGCGTGGTTGGTATCCTGATACTCATCAACGAGGATGTATTTGAATTTATTCTGATAGTAATTTCTTACTTCAGCATTGTTTTCAAGAAGCTCAACGGTTTTGAAAATTATATCATCAAAGTCAAGCGCATCTGCAGTTTTAAGAAGCTTCTGATAGCACTCATATGCTCTGCCTATTGTTTTGAGTCTGACATCTGAGCCTGCCTGTTCAATAAACTCCTGCGGAGTGATAAGACTGTCCTTTGCCCTGCTTATTGCTTTGAGAATTTCTTTATGCGAAAGCATTTTATCGTTGATTTCGAGAAGTCGCTGAACCTCTTTCATCACACGCTTTGAATCATCCGTATCATAAATTGTAAAATGGTTCGTATAGCCGAGCAGATCCCCGTAACGTCGTAAAATACGTGAGCAGGCTGAGTGGAACGTGCTTGCCCAGATATCATTAGCTGCATCACCAAGATGCTTTGCAAGACGGGCTTTGAGTTCATTCGCCGCCTTGTTGGTGAAAGTAATCGCAAGTATTTCCCACGGCTGAGGTGCATCGACCGTAAGTAGGTCATACACGTCAAAAAGATCAACCGTAGGGTCTTTTAGATATTCGCGCATAATGGCAACGTCTGTTTCAGTCGGCTCAAAATCGCACTTATCTGAATTATAAGCGTTGCCGTATTTGATCATATTAGCAATACGGTTAACAAGAACCGTTGTTTTTCCGCTGCCTGCACCTGCAAGAAGCAGCAAGGGGCCTCTTACTGTATAAATAGCCTCTTGCTGCTTGTCATTCATTCTTGAAAAATCTTTTGCAATTATACGGCGGCGAAGTTCTAAAAATTCGTCTCTAAGCATAATTTATGTCCTTTGTTAAATCAGATAGAAATAACCTTTGCCATCTCGTAGAGTTCCATATCGATGTGCTTCTTCATATTGAGAGCTTCGAAGATGTCGAGATCTACAACCTGATCCTTCTGCATAGCAACTACTCTGTTGCCTGTGCCGTTCATAAGAAGCTTAACTGCATGGTAACCCATACGGCTTGCGTTTACACGGTCACGTACTGTCGGTGAACCGCCACGCTGAACGTGAGCAAGCACCATAGCTCTTGACTCAACACCTGTTTCAGCTTCAATAGCCTTTGCAAGCTCATCAACTGAAATGATGCCGTCGGCAGGAATACCCTCAGCAACAATAACAAGGAAGTGTGTTTTACCTGTCTTCTGTGTGCGACGGATTCTGTCAAAAACATCACGCTTAAGGTCGAACTCAACCTCAGGAATAAGGATTGCTGTTGCACCTACTGCGATACCTGCATTGAGTGCAAGATAGCCTGCACGTCTGCCCATTACTTCGATAACTGAACAACGGTCATGTGAAGCAGACGTATCACGGATACGGTCAACCATTTCCATAATTGTGTTCATACAAGTGTCATAACCGATTGTGTAGTCACAGCAAGCGATGTCGTTGTCGATTGTACCCGGAACGCCAACACAAGGAATACCTCTCTCTGAAAGGTCACGTGCACCTCTGAATGAGCCGTCACCACCGATGACAACGATACCCTCGATGCCGTAAGCGTTACAGATTTCAATAGCTCTGTTCATGCCCTCTTCAGTCGCGAATTCCTTACTTCTTGCTGAACGAAGGAAAGTACCGCCCTTGTGGATAATATCGCATACTGAACGGATTTCCATTGGCTTGAGGTCACCTTCCATAAGGCCCTGATAACCACGGTTAATTGCGTAAACCTTAATATTATTTTCACAAGCTGTACGAACCACTGCACGAACCGCAGCATTCATACCCGGTGCGTCACCGCCACTTGTCAATACGCCGATTGTCTTCATTTCAAACTTCCTCCTAAATAGTTAAATAAATAACATAACATTCCGTATAATACACCAGAATGAAAAAAATGTCAAATAAAATAGTATTATTTACCTTAAAACAACGTTTTCTTCGCCAAGAACCTTTTTCAGTTCATCAAGCAAAGGCTCATTGACATCAACAAAACGTTCAAAAGGCAAATTTCTGTATTCTTTCTTATCTGCAAAATAATAGTAAAGCGGAGTTCTTCCGTCAAAAATCGAAAGGAGTTTTTCTGCCTGAATCAATTCAGGACAGTTTTCAGAACTGAACCTTAAGAAAAGTCCGCTTTTTTTCTTTTTATCGCTCTGAGTTTTAGCTTCAGACGATGTTTTAACCGGCAGTTCATCCTGAGCACTTTCAGGAGTTGAAATAAACTCACAGATAAGCTTTGGTGGTTCATCATCGCGCACATCGAGTCTTCCTTTGATTACAACTACCTTACCCTCTGCAATAAGCGGAGAATTCTGAAGAAGTGTTTTCGGGAAAACAACCACTTCAATCGATCCTGTGATATCTTCAAGATCAACAAAAGCCATTGTAGTATCACTCTTTGTCACTTTTTTCTTGACATGAGTTATTATACCCATTGTTTTGACTCTTTCGCCGTCCTTATATACCGCATTATCACTGTCAGAGCTATTGAGATCAGAAACCTTTGCACAACAAAGTTTAGCCGCCATTTCAGTATATTCAGACATCGGATGTCCTGACAGATAAAGACCCGTTGTTTCTTTTTCCATACTAAGAAGCTCATAAAGCGGGAATTCATCAAAATACCTTAGCTGAGGCTCACTGTGCTTCGCAAGGTCACTTCCCATATCAAAAAGACCTATCTGCCCTTCAATATTACGTTTTTTCTTGCTGTCAAGCTCATCGATTATCTCGTTCATACCCATAAGCATCTGACGGCGGTTAGCACCAAGTCCGTCAAGTGCGCCGCAACGTACAAGACTCTCAACAGCTCGTTTGTTGAAGTCAGCACCGTGCATCCTTGAGCAGAAATCGTAAAAGGACGTAAATTTGCCGAGTCTTCTTTCTGCAATAATATTCTTAATGAAGTTTCTGCCGAGATTCTTGATTGCAAGCAGACCGAAACGAATATTTCCGTCGCTTACCGTGAAGCCTTCAAGACTTTCATTTACGTGTGGTGGGAGAACTTTAATACCAAGATTGTTACATTCGTTGGTATATTCAGCAACCTTAGCTGAGTTATCAAGCACACTTGAAAGCAGAGCTGCCATAAACTCACAAGGATAGTGACATTTAAGGTATGCTGTCTGATAAGAAACATAAGCATACGCCGCAGCGTGAGACTTATTGAAAGCATATGATGCAAACGATGACATATCATCAAAGATATCATTTGCAACGTCTGCAGGGATACCTCTTTTAACACAGCCTTCGCATTCAACAGTTCCGTCCTCACGGGTCATACCGTAAATAAAATTCTGACGTTCACGCTCCATAACATCGTGCTTTTTCTTTGACATCGCGCGACGCACAATATCAGCACGTCCGTATGAATAACCTGCAAGAGAACGAAAAATCTGCATTACCTGCTCCTGATAGACCATACATCCGTTTGTAACCTCGAGAATATCGCGGAGCTTTTCTGTTTTATAAACTGTATCTTCAGGATGATGGCGATTGTTGATGTAAGTATCAATTGAATCCATAGGACCGGGTCTGTAAAGAGAAATAACGGCTATGAGATCTTCAATATTAACAGGCTTAAGTCCTACAAGAACAGACTTCATTCCGGCAGATTCGAACTGGAACACACCTTCTGTCTGTCCTTTTGACATCATCTCAAAGGTTTCTTTATCTGAAGTGCTGACCTTATAGATATCAAAAGCTTTATCCTTCTGACGTATCATTTTTTCAGCATCGCTGATTACAGTCAGAGTACGAAGTCCAAGGAAATCCATTTTCAGGAGTCCGAGCTCTTCAAGAGTTGTCATCGTATACTGAGTTACGGGAGAATTATCATTAAGAGCCAGCGGAACATAGCTTGCAACAGGATCACGTGTGATAACGACACCTGCAGCGTGAGTAGAAGAATGTCGAGGCATACCCTCAACCTTCATTGAAG
>JAXJUJ010000150.1:0-8101 GCA_036309125.1 Acutalibacteraceae bacterium
AAACAACGATATTTAAATGTTTTTCTAAAAGTATCCCTCCGTCTTTTGCTTCGCAAAATCCACCTCCCTTTAGGCAAGGGAGGCAACGCACTATTTGAAATCGTGCAAAAATCACCCCGACAAACCAGAATTTGTACATCAGAACCGCATCGGTGCAGACCGTTCGACTATTTACAACAAATCTTTTCCGTGATATAATTCAGGCAACAAAGGAGGTTTTTCTATGGAAAATATCAACACGCCCCTTGCACCGTCAGGTGTACCTGACTTACCCAAAAGCAAATCAACGGCAGCTCTCATTTCGGGAATTCTGATTCTTGTAGGCTCGGTTGCATCGTTTATTGCTTACACGCTCCAAGAGATCACTTTATACGGACAATTATACGGACAAAATGCTTCGAAAATGCTGGTTAACATATTGCTTGTTATGATCGGACAGTTTCTTTATCATTTGCCATTTGTGCTGATAGCGATCTATATGCTCGCCTGCTTCAGGAAAAATCCTGCTCACGCTCTTTTTAAAGTTTCTCTTATAATTTGTGCTGTTCTGTATATATTTGTCTCACTCATAAATGTAAGCATCATTTCAAATTATTTAGAAAATCCCGGATATTATGGCTGGTCAGATAATGAACTGTTCGACTATGTTAAAAACGCAATATACTGTCTGATTTTTGCAGTGTGCTACATCATTTTCTCTGTTACCGTCTTCGGCAGATTCAAAAACTATAAGCTCGGAAAGGTTTTCCAGATAATATACGTATCCACCTACACGGTAAACCTTATCATCAATATAATTCTCTATTCTTCAGGCTATAGTATATTCTCATATCTTGGTATCTTTTTCGGAATAATGACCGATGTAGGTATGACTGTTTTCTGGTTGGTCTGCATAGATGCTTCCACAAAGTTCCGTGTCCCTGCAAAGAAGTCTGCACCGAAGCCTTCGTACGTTCCCCCTGCAAGGCCCTCCTATCAGCCGGTATACACACAGCCGACCCGACCCGTTGCACAGCCTGTGACACAACCTGTTTATCAGTCTCCTGTTCAGCCTGTATCTCAACCCACATACCAGCCACCTGTTCAGCCTGTGTATCAGGTGCCGGTTCAGCCGACTTACCAGCCTGCACAGCCTGTTTATCAGACACCCCCGCAGCCTGTCGTACAGAATACAGCCCCAGCAAATAATTCTCAGATCAGCGATATCGAAGCAACGCTGAATTCACTCAGAAGTCTGCTCGAATCAGGAATGATCACTCAGGAAGATTTCGAAAAGAAAAAGGCAGAAATCCTCGAAAGATTATAAAAAATCAAGCAGCTCACTTTCAGTAAGTGAGCTGCTCTTAATTTTATTTAACCTGAGTTATTTCGTAAAATACAACAGCGTTCGGGTCAAGCTTGATGTCAAGCTTTACCTTGCCCTTTTCAACCGAAGCTTCATACACTTCGGGTTCAAGCTCTGAGCATTCCTTATACTTTGCTTCAAGCTCGTTGAAGTAAATCTCTCTTGCCCAATCTGCCTGAAGAGTTGTTGTGCTTCCGATTTCAGGGTCATCAGGCGACCAGCCGAAGCAGTCATCGCCGATACCGTAGGTCACTCTGTCCTCCTGCCACTCATCGAAGTAGTTGCAGTCATCGTCAATCACATAGGCTGTAACCCTGACCTTTTCACAGTCAAACTGAGGAACCTTGAGCTTGAAGTCAAGCTTCGCTGTATTTTTGTAATCAACATCGTTTTTGTAGTTATATGCCATAACGTGAACTGTCTGTGTTTCTTCGTTATAAGCTGAAACAGCATCAACCTCGATGTTCGGGAAAAGTGCACGGTAGGTCTTCCTTGTGCTTGCGAGTTTGGCACCATCAAACTTTGCCGCATTACTTGCAACGTGATAGCTTACTGTCGGATTGCCTGCAAAAAGTCCGCCCGAAAGATATGACCACGATGAGAAATAGTTGATATTGTTATTGAACATCGTACGGTAAATTCTTGCATCGTATGCTGCCTGATATGTGTAACCGACAGTACGTGTAAGAAGCTGATTGTCAGAACTGCCTCTTGTATTTCCGCAGAGGAGTCTGCCCTCATCGACACCGAAGATAAGGCCTTTAAGTCCTGCTTTTTCTGCCGCATTTTTCAGGTGCTTCATCGTCTTTTCGAAGTTCATTCCGCTTGTTTCTTCACCCGGTGAATAATCGTAGAACGATGCTGCAAGGTAGCAGATTCTGCTTCCCTTTTCGCCTGTTTTGTAGTTAGTGCCGCTTGCACAGTGATTGATGAAAGCTCTTTCATCCCATAGACCTTCTGTAACAACCATAGCGTGTGCACCGACGAAAACATCCTCACCGATGACATCAATAAGAGCCTGAACGGTATAGTCATAAAGCTTACAGTACTCAACTGCTGATTCGTCAGGATCGCCGCTGACAGCCATAAACCACTGTGAATTTTCAAACTCCGTCATAACACCAAATCGCCAGGAAAGAACCTCTTCTTTGCCGAATTCATCGACAAGTGCCTGTGCGATTGCAGCGATATAATTATAATAAACGTCATAATCATCGGGAGGATAGACGTTCGTTCCGAAATATTCATCCTCACTTGCTTTCGCAGAATATTTAAGAGGAACGCTGCCGAGCTTAAGCATCGGCTTTGCACCGAGCCCGATAATACCACGACAGTTTTCGATAAGCTTTGTGAAATCATAGTCATCAAGAACGGTTCTGTCATACGGATCTTTGAAAAGGTCACGGTCTGCATTACCGCCTGTACACTGCATCAGCTGAATGTAGTCAACAAACTCAAAAATATTATTTTCTTCGTTGATTTTCACACCGACAAACGGGTTGCCCTGAATCGACCAGATATTCACGTTACTCGCAGGATTTACGAGAACATCGCCAAGCTCAGAAGTATCCACGGTGAAAGAATAGGAGTTAACAGCACTTATACCTGCGTTCCAAACCGTGCCAAAAAACATTACTACTGATGTAAAAAGTGCAACGATTGACTTAAAAATTCCCATAAACATTCCCCTTTCGGAAATTTTATTATATTATATCAAAAGCATGAGTCAGTTTCAACAGAATAATAGTACAATCCATTTTACAAAATTCTGTTTATTTTTACCTTTTTATGTGCTACAATAGAAAAATCATCGGGAGGTGTTTTTATGACTCTTAACGAAGCGATTGCGGCACGTCATTCTGTAAGAAGATACATAGACAAGGCTATCGAACCTGCAGCAGTCACGGAACTGCAAAAAATCATCGACGAATGCAACAAGGAAAGCGGTCTTAAATTTCAGCTTCAGCTCAACGAGCCTGAAGCCTTCGGCTCAGGAATGGCAAGCTACGGCAAATTTGAGGGCTGCACAAATTACATTACCGTCGTCGGCAAAAAAGCTGACGAGGAAAAGTGCGGATATTTCGGTGAAAAAATTGTCCTTCGTGCTCAACAGCTCGGTCTTAATACCTGCTGGGTTGCACTTACCTGCAACAAGTCAAAGCTTGTCTACGAAGCAGAAAAGGGCGAAAAGCTTCTCATTGTAATTTCTCTGGGCTACGGTCAGACCCCCGGTCACGAGCGCCCGACAAAATCCGTCGAAGAACTCAGTAAAGTAAAAACCGGAGAAATGCCTGAATGGTTCAGAAAAGCGATGGAGGCCGTTCAGCTCGCACCGACGGCTATTAATCAGCAGAAGTTCGTTTTTATCCTCGACGGTGATGAAGTTGAAGCAAAAACTCTTCTCGGTTTTTATGCAAAAATCGACCTAGGCATCGCAAAATATCACTTTGAAATCGGTGCAGGAGATGCAGTTTTCAGCTGGAAAAAAGATTGACAAAAAATAAACAATCACATATTGACCTTATAGAAAAAGTGTAGTATAATGTATACATAAAGAGTACCTGACATAAAGACTTTTTTCTGAGTGAAAGGCTACGGTTGAAATTATAACAATTTTTCTGTAAATTTGTCTTGCCGTATCCTTTTTTCGGGGTACGGCAATTTTTTATTCGGAGGTTGCTATGGAAACGAGAGTTGCAGTTATGAGCATCATCGTCGAAAAAGGCGAAACAATCGAAAAGCTCAATTCAATTTTACACGATTACGGTGAGTTCATCATCGGCAGAATGGGTATACCCTACCGTGAAAAGAAAATCAATATCATAAGCATTGCGATTGATGCTCCGCAGGATACAATCGCCGCCCTCTCGGGAAAAATCGGCAGACTTGACGGCATCAGCGTAAAAACGGCTTATTCAGGTGTGATTACGAATGAATAAACTTTTTTCACTCATTGAAAAACTTAATAATGAGCATTCATTGTCGCAGGAGGAGTATGTTTATCTTATCGATAACAGAAACGAAGATTCTGCAAAGCTTCTGGCTGAAAAAGCTGACAAAATCCGACGTGAAATTTACGGCAATACGGTTTTCATCCGTGGGTTAATTGAAGTAAGCAACTTCTGCAAAAACGACTGTCTTTACTGTGGAATCAGACGATCAAACAAAAGCTGTGACCGCTACCGTCTGACGAAGGAGGATATCCTTGAATGCTGCCGTGAAGGCTACAGCTTAGGCTTCCGCACCTTTGTTTTGCAGGGCGGTGAAGATGCACATTTCAATGACGAAGTTGTCTGCGACATTGTAAAATCCATAAAATCAAACCACCCTGACTGTGCAGTCACCTTATCTTTGGGAGAAAGAAGTGAGGAAAGCTACAGAAGGCTTCGTGAGGCAGGCGCTGACCGTTATCTTCTTCGGCACGAAACAGCTGACAGTGCTCACTACTCAAAGCTCCATCCGAAAGAAATGTCTTTTGAAAAAAGGATGAACTGTCTTCAGACTCTGAAAAAGCTCGGCTTTCAGACGGGTTGCGGATTTATGGTGGGTTCACCCTTCCAGACAACACAGATGATCGCAAAAGACTTGAAGTTCATCGAAGATTTCAAACCCGATATGTGCGGAATCGGCCCGTTTGTGCCCCACAAGGACACACCCTTCGCCCAAGAAAAAGGCGGCTCGGCTGAGCTGACCTGCTACCTTTTATCAATAATCCGTCTTATCCATCCACCAGTGCTTCTTCCGTCAACGACGGCACTCGGTACAATCGACGAAAACGGACGCGAAAAAGGAATCCTTGCAGGTGCAAACGTCGTTATGCCAAATCTTTCGCCAGGCTCAGTGAGAAAAAAATATGAGCTTTACAATAACAAACTCTCTGACGGAGATGAATCTGCTCAGAGTAAAGAAAACCTTGCAAAAAGAATTAAAAAAATCGGCTACGAAATCGTAACCGACAGAGGAGATGTATATAATGGCTGAATTTAACCCTAAATCATTAAAAGCTGCAGAATTCATCAATGACGGTGAAATCCTTGCAACACTCGAATACGCTGAAGCTAACAAAAACAACATTGAGCTCATTGACGAAATCCTTGATAAGGCTCGTCCGAAAAAGACTGAAACAGGTTACGTCTGCAGCGGTCTTACTCACCGTGAGGCTTCCGTGCTTCTCGCCTGTGAAATCCCTGAAAAAATTGAAGAAATCTACAAAATCGCAGAGGAAATCAAGCTCGCATTTTACGGCAACCGTATCGTAATTTTCGCTCCGCTTTACCTTTCAAACTACTGCGTCAACGGTTGCGTTTACTGCCCGTATCACAGACAGAACAAAACTATCGCACGTAAAAAGCTTACTCAGGAAGAGGTCAAAGCAGAGGTTATTGCACTTCAGGATATGGGTCACAAACGTCTTGCTATCGAAGCCGGCGAAGACCCGAAAAACAATCCGATTGAATACATTCTCGAATGTATCAACACAATTTACAGCGTTAACCACAAAAACGGTGCAATCCGTCGCGTTAACGTAAATATCGCTGCAACAACTGTCGAAAATTACCGTAAGCTCAAAGATGCAGGTATCGGAACATATATCCTTTTTCAGGAAACATATCATAAGGAAAGCTACGAAAAGCTTCATCCGTCAGGTCCTAAGAGTGACTACGCTTACCATACAGAAGCTATGGACAGAGCTATGGAGGGCGGCATTGATGACGTCGGACTCGGTGTCCTTTTCGGTCTTGAGCTTTACAAGTACGAGTTTGCAGGACTCATTATGCACGCTGAACACCTTGAGGCTGTTCACGGTGTTGGTCCTCACACAATCAGCGTTCCGAGAATCAAGCGCGCTGATGACATCGACCCGAATGCATTTGACAACTCAATCTCAGACGATATTTTTGCAAAAATCACAGCTTGTATCCGTCTTGCTGTTCCGTACACAGGCATCATCATCTCAACGAGAGAGAGCGAAGAAGTCCGTTCAAAGCTTCTTCGTCTTGGTGTTTCACAGGTCAGCGGTGGTTCAAGAACATCTGTCGGAGGTTACACTCAGGAGGAAAGACCGCACGACACAGAGCAGTTTGACGTTTCAGACCAGCGTACACTTGACGAGGTCGTTCACTGGCTTATGAAAAACGGACACATTCCTTCTTTCTGCACAGCCTGCTACCGTGAAGGCCGCACGGGCGACAGATTTATGAGCCTTTGCAAGAGTGGTCAGATTCTTAACTGCTGCCACCCGAATGCGCTTATGACTCTTACGGAATACCTTACGGACTACGCTAAGGACTGGACAAAGAAAACAGGCTTTGAGCTTATTGAAAAAGAGCTTACAAGAATCCCCAAGGAAAAGGTAAGAAAAATTGCGGAGCAGAACATTGAGGATATCAAAAATTCAAACCGCAGAGATTTCAGATTCTAAGAGGTTTTACTATGGGACTTAATGATACAGTTTCTGCCGAAAGAGTCCATATCGGATTTTTCGGCAAACGAAATGCAGGTAAATCAAGCGTTGTCAATGCCGTAACCGGTCAGGAGCTCGCTGTTGTTTCTGAAGTTAAGGGTACAACGACAGACCCTGTTAAAAAAGCTATGGAGCTTCTTCCCATCGGCCCCGTTGTTATCATTGACACTCCGGGTATTGACGACGAAGGCGCACTCGGTGAGCTTCGTGTTCAGAAAACAAAGCAGATTCTTGCAAAAACTGACGTTGCAATCCTTGTTGTTGACGGTGAAAAAGGACTTGACACACCCGATGAAGAGCTGATAAAGCTTTTTGAAGAAAGAAAAACCCCCTATCTCATCGTTTACAACAAATCGGATCTCCTGAAAGAGACTCCGTGCGATGACGAAAAATCAATTTATGTCAGTGCTGTCAGAAAAGCTAACATCGAAGAGCTGAAAAACAGAATAGGCAGTCTTTCAAAAACTGTTGAAAATAAAAAGCAGATCGTTGCAGACCTCATCGAAGACGGTGACCTCGTTCTGCTCGTTATCCCTATTGATGAATCTGCACCGAAGGGCAGACTGATTCTTCCTCAGCAGCAGACAATCCGTGACATCCTTGATGCAAACTGCGCTGTTGTGTGCTGTCAGGACACCGAGCTTACCAAAACGCTCAGCCTTCTTGCCGTAAAGCCGAAGCTTGTCATCACGGACTCTCAGGCATTCGGCAGAGTTTCAAAGGACACTCCCGACGACATTCTGCTGACTTCATTTTCAATCCTTTTTGCCCGTTACAAGGGTGACCTTGCGGCACTCATCAGCGGTGCAGCTCAGCTCGGCAAGCTTAAAGACGGTGACAAGGTGCTCATTTCCGAGGGTTGCACACATCACAGACAGTGCAATGACATCGGCACCGTGAAAATGCCCGGCTGGATCAGAAGCTACTCACAGGCCGAACCCGAATTTCACTTCACTTCGGGTGGTGATTTTCCCGAGGATATTTCAGAATACTCACTGATTGTCCATTGCGGAGGCTGTATGCTCAACGAAAAGGAAATGCAGAGAAGAATTGATACTGCAAAAAAGGCAGGAGTGCCTATCGTCAACTACGGTATCGCAATCGCACAGGTGCATTCCATTCTTCGCAGAAGCCTTGAGCCGTTTCCTGAAATTTTAAAAATTCTCGATAAATAAAAAAATCCTTTCTCCTTTTGAACAGGACCGTTAAAAACGGACAATGACAAAAAAGCCCCTCCTATGGTAGAATTAAAGAAACTACCATAGGAGGAATTTTTTATGCCCAGAAGCTAC